>JAWOBW010000070.1:0-4000 GCA_046484105.1 Bacillota bacterium | reverse complement strand
ACAGGCGGATTCTCGCTCCCTGGATATCGATTGAGGAAGGATACCTGCTGACCGATGAGCAGATGCGAACGCGGGTCCCGGGAGTGTTCGGCGTGGGAGACATTCGTCACCGCATCCAGCGGCAGATCGCCACGGCGGTGGGGGATGGGGCCACGGCGGCGATGGCGGTGGAGCACTACCTGGCCGAGCTGGAGGGGAGGGAGACGCCCTGAGTGATGTGGTGATTGGCACCGCGGGACACATTGACCACGGCAAGACGGTCCTGGTCCGGGCCCTCACCGGGGTGGACACCGACCGACTTCCCGAGGAGAAGCGCCGCGGCATCTCCATCGACCTGGGGTTTGCCCGGCTGTCCCTCGACGATGTGAACACTTCGATCATTGACGTCCCGGGACATGAGCGGTTCATCCGGAATATGGTCGCAGGGGTGACCGGAGTGGACGCCGCCCTGCTGGTGGTGGCCGCTGACGAGGGGTTCATGCCGCAGACCCGGGAACACCTGGACATACTGGAGGTCCTGGGTGTCTCTGACGGAGTGGTGGCCGTCACCAAGACGGACCTCGTCGACGATGAATGGCTGGAGATGATCCTGGACGATGTGAATATGGAGATGCGGGGCCGGGCTCTGGGCGGCGCACCGGTGGTCCCGGTCTCGGCGATGACCGGTACGGGGCTCAATCAGCTCAGGGATGAGCTGCACCGACTGGCGGGGCGGGTCCTGAGCTGCAGGCGCACGGAGCCGGAGGGGCCGATGAGGTTGCCCATCGACCGGTTCTTCACCGTGTCCGGCTTCGGCACAGTGGTGACGGGGACACTGAGGAGCGGCTTCATCAGGACGGGAGACCGGGCCGAGATTCTGCCGGATCGGATCGAGGTCCGGGTCAGGGGCCTGCAGGTGCACGGGGAAGAGGTTTCGCGGGCGCAGGGATCGCAGCGAGTGGCGGTGAACATTCCCCAGATCGCAGTTGAGGATCTCAGCCGGGGATACTGGCTGGCGGAACCGGGGTACTTCTCCGTGCAGCGGAGCCTGGCAGTGAGGCTGCGGCTTCTGCCCGGCGCCCCGGAGCTGGTCGACGGAGACCGGGTCCGAGTGCACGTGGGTACGGCCGAGGTCATGGCCCGGGTCACTATCCTCGACGGCGACGCCGTCGCCCCCGGAGAGGAGGGGCTGGTGCGTTTCAGGCTGGAGGCGCCCCTGTGCGCCGCCCACGGGGACAGGTTCATCATCCGCCGGTATTCTCCCATTGTCACCATTGGGGGAGGAAAAGTGCTGGACATACGCGGTGAGAGATACCGAAAGGGGGAGCGGGCGGTGCAGCGTCTGCGCGCCAGGGAGGGCGAAGTCGAGCTGCCGTCAGTGCTGGAACAGCTGTGTGAGGCCAAGTTTCCCCCCACCCTGGAGGACCTTGAGGTGGACCTGGGGCGCAGGGTGGAGCAGATGCAGTCCGATCTTGCCTCGGAGGAGGAGGAGCGGGGGCGCATCCTGCGCATCTCCGATGACATAGTGCTGCCGACCACCCGTTGGCAGGGGTTTCTGCAGCTTGTGGTGGGGGCGGCTGCCGATTACCTCGAGAAGAATCCGTTGGAATGGGGGCTGTCCGGCGAGGAGCTGCGCAGTCGTCGGTTCCGTCGCACGGCGGCCCGGGATTTCGCCCGTCTCCTGGCGGCAGCCCGGGAGGAGGGGGCCATTCAGTATCACCGGGGGCTGATCTCGCCTCCGGGACACCGCCCGCAGCTGTCGGAGGGCGAGGAGGCCCTCTGCGCCAGGATCCTGGAGACGGTCGTCGAGTGCGGGTACTCGCCGCCAGACGTCGACCAGCTGGCCGACGCCACCTCCGCCCCGAGGGAGTCGCTGCTTAATCTCCTGCGTTACCTGGTGGGGGCTGAGAAGCTGGTTAGCGTCGGCGACTACTTCATGGCCGCCGCACTGTGGGACCAGCTGCTGCAGTCACTGGGCCACTGGTTTGAGAGGAACGAACGGCTAACCGTCGCGGACCTGAGAGATATGCTGGGAACTACGAGGAAGTATGCGGTTCCCCTGGCCGAGGAGCTCGACTACCGTCGTGTGACCCTCCGCCGCGGGGACGAGCGTCTACCCGGTCCCGCATTGCAGCAGAAGGAATGATGTCTTTCGGCAGGTGCGGCGGGTCGGGTGACGAATAGAGTAGACTGAGCACCCGAACCGAGTCTGAGGGGGAAGTTGTATGGACCTGCTGGAACTCGCTCCATACGCCCAGATCGGAGCCTTTGTCGGCCTCTTTGCCTACCTGTTAGTAGCTCTCTATCAGATCAGGGTGGAAAGACACATCTACTGGTTGATGAGTGCGGAGGCTGAGGCGGAGGACGACTCCGCGGTATACAGCCATCAGTACCGCGACCAGACACAGATCGGGATGGCCACCCAGTGGGAGAGGCTGTCCTGGGATGAGAAGATGCGCTATCTACGCCTGGAACACCGGCTCAACTGGGGTGCCGCCATCGCCGGAGGCGTGACGGTGATTTCTGGGCTCATCTGGGGCAATGCGGAGCTGGTATGGGGTTGGGACGAGGGTCTGGGCACCGGGTGGTTGGTCGCGGTGGGCGTCAGCTTCATCGCCGGTCTGTTCTACCTCCTGTACAGCCACTACCAGCGCTGGAAGAGGGGGCGGGCCGACTATCTGCGGATGAAAGAATGATCCCGAGAAGTGACGCTACTTTCCGATGCGGAGGTGTCCCCGCAGCCGGGTGGCGATCTCGCGGACCTGCTGCATTCCCTCTCCGTCCACCGTGAGTTCGAGGGTGTTTGGCGCTGTGCCGTCGATCACGTGTCCCACCCGGGAAAGGGCGGAACGGGCCCGGGCCACACCGGACGGGCCGGGGAACTGTATGCTGACCCGGCGTGCATCGGGCGTGGGCTTCACCGCAGCATCGTCCACCTGGCGGTGAAGGGGACCCACCATGCCGGTGCCGGCGCGTTCAGGCGCTCGCCTGTCTCGGTCTTCTCTCATGGTCATCCCTCCTCAACTATTGTGTGATTTCGGCCGACGGGTTATCCCCGGCAGGGAAGATGGTGGGGATGAACTGGCGGTGAGGCGGAGAGGGGGAGACCGAAGGTGGATTCGACTCTGAGCAAGCTGTCCGGCGGCGACATGAGATCGATCGGGCGGGCCGACGAGGTGGTCTGCGACGTCATCGACAACCCCGCCCTGTTCGGAGAGGTCTTTCTGGGAATGAAACACCCGGATCCGCTCATCAGGATGAGATCGGCTGACGTCATCGAGAAGGTCTCCCGGCTACACCCCGAGTACCTGCGGCCTCACTGGCACTCCCTGGTCGGTGACATTGCGAGAATCCCCCAGAAGGAGGTCTGCTGGTACGTGGCCCAGATGCTGCCGCGCCTGGAGTTGGAGGATGAGGAATTGGACGAGGTCATTGACATGCTGTTTTCGTGGGCGCAGAGAGACTCGAGCAGGATCGTCCAGGTGAATGCGATGACCGCCCTGGCGGAGATGGCAGCTGATGACACCGGCCTCCGGGGGAGGGTCGTCGGGGTATTGAGGGAGCTGGTCAGAAGCGGCAGTCCCGCAGTGAGGAGTCGCGGGAAGAAGCTGCTGCGGGAGCTGGAGTGAGGCGCTTGAGACCACAGGCAGCTGCGAGGTGTATGTGCCCGGGTCGGTCGGCCGTGCCGGCAATGCGTGAGCGCGCGACCGTACAATGAAGGGGGCAGACATGGCGGTGCCCTTCAGCAGGTGCTCAGTCCCATTCTATCCGCCCGCCTTGAGCAGCGCGTCCTCTATTGCTTTCAGTATCGCCTTGCTGCTGTAGGTTGCCCCAGAGATTGCATCGACCTTCAGCGTCTGGGCCTCGAGCACCCGGTCCGGGATGACTTCAGCTGCCTCTCCCCGACCGTGCGTGTGCTTCACCAGCTCGATTCGGGTTATCCGGTGATCCTGCACTGTCACCCGCACTTCAACTGAGACGGGGAATACTTCGTGTGAGCCGTCGTAGGTGCCGTCCCGCA
>JAWOBW010000057.1:0-3885 GCA_046484105.1 Bacillota bacterium | reverse complement strand
TAAATGTGGTTGGAGCTGCTATTTCGGGCCGCTTCAGGACCTGATCCATCGCGTCAGACTGTCGAAGTGGAAACCCTCCTTCCGACTGGCCAATGCCACTCGCATGGCTGCATTTGCCGCCTTGGCGGCGGGACTGATGATCGCAGGTGCAGAGTGGATTGGGTCGATTCCTTCCCCCTGTTCAGCTTCCGGCTCGTCCCGGCCGCGGCAGTCCTCGTCGCCATCATCCTGATCGCCATCCTCTTTATCCACCGACCCTGGTGTCAGTTTCTCTGTCCCTTCGGCCTGCCTGGCTGGTCGAGCAGTTCAGCCTGCTGCGCCCGCGCATTGACAGGAAAAGATGCCGGGAATGCCTAGCCTGCGTCAGGGCGTGCCTGACCCATGCGACGAAGGACATCTACTCCGGCGGGAGACTCCGGGCCGAGTGCTATTCCTGCGGCGCCTGCCTCCGCGCCTGCCGCGTTGAGGGCGCACTGCAGTGGCGTAGACCTCGAGGCGGCCTGGACTGACAGAGTCACCGCTCGACCCGCCACCTGATCTGCCGGCCGGGTTGTGGCTCATCTGTCTCCCCTGATGTTCTCCTGCATCCTGATTGCGGCGAGGTGTCGTCCTGCCCGGGGTCTCGGCTGTAGCTCGCACCCGCGGGCCGACTTTGCCGTCCGCATGTATTGCAGCTGCGGTCCGGAAGGAACAATACGGACAAAGGGCTGCACAGCGGGGGCGATATGCGGCTTTTAAGTCGGTTGTTCGGGAAAAAGAATAAGCCGTGGGATGACAATCTGGACATCGGCCAGCGGCAACAGCAGACGGAGAAGATGAAGCTGCGTCGGGATCTGCGAGGCAATCTTGACACGCTGACGAAGCTGTGCGGGCACAGCGCAGATGTGCGGATCCGTCGGTTCAGGTTTGGCGGCCAGATCGACGCGGCGGTGGTCACGATAGACGGGATGGTGGCCAACTCTGCCGTGGAGGAGATCCTGAAGGCGCTGATGATCGAGAGCAGGGACACGGGCCCGCTTCCGAGGGGCGGGCGAGATCTCGCCGCCGCCGTCGAGGACCTGGTGGTGGTCAGCAGCGCGCAGTGGTCGGACAGCTTCGGAGAGCTGTTCGGGCGCATGGCCATAGGGGACACGGTGGTGCTTCTGGATGGCTGCTCGGAGGCGCTCGCCTGCGAGACCACCGGCTGGCAGACCCGTCACATCACCGAGCCTAACGCCGAGATAACGGTGCGGGGTCCGCGAGAGGGTTTCGTGGAGAGCATCATGGTCAACACCTCCCTCATCAGGCGGCGAATAAGGGTCCCGCACCTGTGGGTGGAGCATCTGGAAATCGGCAGTTTGACCCAGACCAGCGTCGCCATGGTCTACATCAAGGGATTGGTCAGAGAGGGTGTTCTGGAGGAGCTGCGCGATCGTCTGGGGCGAATCGACATCGACGGGGTGTTGGAGAGCGGTTACGTGGAGGACTTCATCACTGACCAGCCCTTCACCATATTCCCGCTCCTGCTGCGGACGGAAAGACCGGATGTGGTGTGCTCGTCACTGCTGGAGGGCAGGGTGGCGGTCCTGGTGAACGGAAGCCCGCACGCGCTGGTCCTGCCGGCCGAGCTGTCCATGTTTGTGCAGGCGCCGGATGACTACTACGAGAAGGTTCCCATAGGCAGCTTCGTCCGGATTCTGCGCTGGATGTCGGTCATCATCGCCACCTTCCTCCCCGCAGCCTACGTGGCGATCATCAACTTTCACCAGGAGCTGCTGCCCACCGCCCTGCTGCTGCGCATCGTGGCCACCCGGGAGGGTGTGCCCTTTCCGGTCATCGCCGAGGTGCTGATAATGGATTTGCTCTTCGAGATCCTGCGCGAGGCGGGAATCAGGCTGCCTGCGGCCATCGGACCGGCCATCAGCATCGTGGGCGCCCTGGTCCTGGGTGAGGCCGCCATCAGCGCAGGGCTGGTGTCACCGGCCGTGGTGATCGTGATTGCCCTCACCGCCATCGCCAGCTTCGCCATCCCCATCTTCAGCGTCGCCATCGCCTTCCGTTTGCTGAGGTTCTTCTTCCTTTTTCTCGGGGCCGCCTTCGGGCTGTTCGGTCTGCAGTTTGGGTTGCTGCTTATAATCATTCACCTGTGCTCTCTGCGGTCCTTCGGCGTACCCTACATGGCGCCCCTGGGGCCCCTCATCATGCGCGATATGAAAGACAACTTCGTGCGGCTGTGGTGGTGGGCGCAGCGGACCCGGCCCACCCTTGTAGGGCGTGACGATGTCCGCCAACCGCGCGGCCAGGGACCCGCACTGCCGCCGTTCAGGAAGTCGCAAGAGACGGGGGATCGGAAGTGAGATTGACGTCGGAGAAGATCAGCAACCGCCAGCTGTTCTTCATACTGTTCATGATGCGCACCACCATCGTGATCTCCTTTCTCCCGGTGCTGACCTCGGCCGACGCCCTGCAGGATGCCTGGGCTTCTTCCATCTTGTCCTTCGGCGGCGCCGGTCTCGGCGTGTGCCTCATCGCGGGGCTGGGGATTCGTTTTCCCCACCTGACCGGCATCCAGTACAGCCAGAAACTGTTAGGGAAGTGGGGAGGGAAAGCGGTCAGCCTGCCCCTCGTCCTTCTCTTCATCTACATAGCCTCCTCCGACGTGCGGATCTACGCCGAGGCGATCAGCATTGGCTTTCTGCGGGAGACTCCCCTGACCTTCATCATCACCGTGATGGTGATCGCTGGTACTGCCGCGGCCCGGGCCGGGATAGAGGTCATCGGGCGGGCCGCGGACATCCTGTTTCCCCTATTTCTGCTGGTGCTGGTGCTCACCCTGCTATTTCCCCTCCCCGATCTGCGGGCACTGGCGGTCAACCTGGAGCCGGTACTGGCCCGGGGCGCGGGCCCGGTGCTGCGCGGGGCGGTGGTTCCGACCGTGATGATCGCCCAGTACCTGGTGCTGATCATGCTAATTCCCACCCTGACCCAACCCCGGCGCGCCCTGGCCACCTCCCTGTGGGCGCTGGCCGGGTCAACCTTCATGCTCACCCTGGTGGCGGCGATGGTCGCGGCCATCCTGGGCCCGGATCGGGGTTCGAGGTCCATCTTCCCCTTCTTCGTCATGGTCAGGACGCTGCAGATCAGCGAATTCCTCGAGAGGGTGGAGATACTCACCATGTTTGCCTGGGGATTCGGCCTGTTCATCGGGCTTTCCGTGATACTGCTGTGCGCGACCTGGGGAGTCGCCCAGCTGCTGGGCGTTCGCGCCTACCGCCCCCTGGTGGGTCCGGTTGCGGTGATCTGTGTCGTCCTGTCCGTGCATTCATACCGGGACATCATGGAATTCCGAACCTTCTTCACCCCGCCGGTCGCCGCTCCTTTCGCCTCGGTCGGCATGTTGCTTCCCCTGGCGATCCTGTGGCTCGCCTACCTGGGCCGGCGGATGACCGGATGGAGGCCCGGTGATGATTAGGATCCTGCTGGCGGCCCTTATCATCAGCGGCGCCTTCCTTGGGAGCAGCTGCTGGGACCGGCGGGATCCGGAACACCTGGCCTACGTGATTGGCACGGGCTTTGATGTGGAGGAGGATGGGAGGTTTCACGTGATCGCCCAGCTGGCCAACCCACTGGTGCTGGGAGGGGAATTAGGAGCTACCGGCGGAGAGGACAAGGCTTTCTGGGTGGTCTCAGCCAGTGGATACACTCCGCTGGACGCGATGCGCAACCTGGCGGAGGGGACGAGCCGGGAGCTGTTCTGGGCGCACAACCGGGTGGTGATGTTCTCGGAGGAACTGGCGAGGCGGGGGATCGCGCCGGTCCTGGACCTGTTCGAGCGGCAGCGGCAGCTGAGGACCATCGCCCACCCGGCGGTGGTCTCCGGGGATCTGCGGACGCTCATGGAGGCGG
>JAWOBW010000206.1:0-4052 GCA_046484105.1 Bacillota bacterium | reverse complement strand
CAACTCCCAGGTCCCCTATCAGCCGGGTCTTGTGCTCCCTGCTGCACAGGAGCCCGGCCCACTGCCCGGGCGAAAGCACCAGTTGCGGCGGCGGCCAGAAAGTGAGCACGGCCAGCTCCGCGCCGTCCTCCCCCGCCCCCTCTCGTGCGGTCAGGATCAGGCGGCGGTGACCGAGGTGCACGCCGTCGAAGGCGCCGATGACCACGGTGCGGCCTCCCGCCGCATCAGGCTCACTGAGACCATTCAATCCCTCATGGCATTTCAATCTGCTCTCTCCCCACTTATGTCGTCCGGTCGCACGAACACTCTCTCCGGGTGTATGCGGCCTGAGGACACCGCGCCGACTGCCAACAGCTCGCCCCGCGCGTCCAGAAGTCTCACCCTGTCTCCGTCGGACATGTCCCCGACCCGGGGTCCGCGCGGACGCGCACCGCCGCTTACCAGCCGGGCATCGGCCGCGTCCAGCCGCACCGCGGGAAGAAACCCCAGGGCGTCGCGCAGGGGCATCACCCTCTCGCGGCAGATGTCCCCGGGGGGCGCTGACCCGGAGATCGCGAAACCGCCCACGGCCGTCCTCACCAGGAACGACATGTATCCGCAGCTGCCCGCCGCCGCGGCCAGATCTGCCATCAGCGTCCTCACGTAGGTCCCCGGGGAACAGGATATCTCCAGCAGGGCGCGGGGCGGCGGGCCGCCCCTCCATTCCAGAAGCCTCAGCGACTGTATCCGAACTCTTCTCGGCTCCCTCTTCACCTCGATACCCCGGCGGGCCAGTCGATACAGGGGCACGCCGCGTCGCTTCACCGCCGAGGTCATCGGCGGAATCTGCTGCACATCTCCCACGAACTGCGCCAGAACCTCCCGCACCGCCCCCGGATCGTCCGGCGGGCTCTCATCCACGCGGATCACCTGGCCGAAGCCATCGCCGGTGTCGGTCTCCAGCCCCAGGGTCAGCTCGGCCACATACCTCTTGCCCAGTCCGTCGAAGTACCGCTGCGCCTTCGTCCCCCGTCCGACCAGCACCAGGAGCAGCCCGGCCGCCCCCGGGTCCAGGGTCCCGGTGTGTCCCACTTTTCTCACGGCGAGGGTCCTGCGCACCAGGTTGACCACGTCATGGGAGGTCCAGCCCGGCGGCTTGAACACCCTGATCATTCCGTCCAAGATCGTCAATCTCCCTCGGCTGGCGGGAGCCGGTCCAGGGCGGCGGCCACCACCCGGGCGGCCACCTCCTCTATCTCCCCGGAGACCTTGGCCCCGGCGGCCCTGGCGTGACCACCCCCGCCGAATTCTCCGGCCAGCTCGCTGACATCAACCCGCTCGCGTGAACGGAAGCTGACCCGCACCTGGCGGGCATCCGTCTGCACAAGCAGGATGGCAATCTCCGTCCCGGCGATCGAGCGCAGCCGGTTTATTATCCCCTCGGTGTCGTCAGGGCCCGCGCCCCTCTGCCGCATGTCCTCACCGGTGAGGACGGTCCAGGCCACGCGCCCGCCCCCGGCCGTCTGCAGCTTCTCCAGGGCCCGTCCCAGGATCAATATCTCCCGCAGGGGGCGATCCTCATTGATCTTCCGGTAGATGAAATCGGGGCGCACCCCGCGCCGCACCAGCGCCGCCGCCCTGTCGAAAGTCCCGGCGGTGGTGTTGGAATGGGCGAAGAAGCCGGTGTCGGTGGTGATGCCGGTGTACAAAGCGGCCGCCACTTCGTCGTCGATGGGCAGGCCCTCGGCGGACATCCAGTCGAAGATCATCTCCGCCGTCGCCGCCGCCCCGGGATCGGCCCACACGAAGTCGCCGACGCGCTCACCCTTGCGGTGATGATCGATGGTGACCGTGAGCGGCAGGCCCCGGTCGTCGAGGATGTCCCGCACCCGTCCGGTGCGGCTCAGGGAGCTGCAGTCCAGCAGCAGGAGAAGGTCGAAACCGGGTTCAATCTCCTCCGGCCGGCGGATGTCCTCCCACCCGGCCAGGAACCGGTACGTCTCCGGCGGCGGATCGGAGCTGACCACGACGGCCCGGGTCCCCAGGTGACGGCAGGCCCGGGCGGCGGCCAGCGCGGAGCCGACGCTGTCGCCATCCGGGGAGACGTGAAGGGGGATCAGTGCGGACTCCGCCCGCCGGAGCAGCCCGGTCAGTCCAATTGCCCGCCAGTCACCGACGGTCACGTTCTTCACCCTCTCTGATCTCCCTGAGTATGCTGTCTATGTGCCGGCCCCGCTCGATGGACCGGTCCAGGATGAACTGGATTTCCGGAACATACTTCAGGTCGAGCCGGCTGCCCATCTCAGAGCGCACGAACCCCTGCGCACCCCTCAGGACCTCCAGGGTACGGTCCTCCTGCTCGTGGTCCCCGAAGACGGAGACGTAGATTCGGGCCAGCCCCAGGTCCGGCGACAGGTCCACCGACACCACCGAGGTCATCCCGATGCGGGGATCCTTCATCTCATGGGACACGATGCGCCCGACCAGCTGCTTGATGTCATTGGCTATGCGTCTGACCGTCTCTTCCCTAGCCATGCAATCACCTTCACCGGGCCTGTCACCGGGGTACTTCTTCGCGGATCCAGACCTCAATCTCGTCACCGATCTGCACGTCGTTGAAATTCTCAATGCCCAGTCCGCACTCGTACCCGGCCGCCACTTCCCGAACGTCATCCTGGAAGCGCTTCAGTGAAGCTATGCGCCCCTCATTGATGACCCGTCCGTCCCGCACCACCCTGACCGCGGCCCGGCGCTGTATGGCTCCCTCGGTGACGTACAGCCCGGCGATCCGCCCGATTCCCGAGACCTGGAAGGTGTCGCGGACCTCGGCCCGCCCGATGACCCTCTCCCGGTACCTGGGGGCCAGCATGCCGGTTATCGCCGCCTCCACGTCCTCGAGCAGTTCGTAGATAACCCGGTAGGTGCGGATGTCCACTCCCTGCTGCTTGGCGGATTCCCTCGCCCCCGCGTTGGGACGCACGTTGAAGCCCATCGCCACCGCGTCTGACGCCGAGGCCAGCATGATGTCGGACTCGTTGATGGCTCCCATGCCGCCGTGGATTACCCGCACCGACACCTCCTCGTTCTCGATGCGCTCCAGGGCGCGCGAGCAGGCCTCGAGCGAACCCTGCACGTCGGCCTTGAGCACTATCCGCAGTTCCTTGTGAGCCTCCTCGTCATCGTAGAAGTCCTCCAGGGATGCCGGCGACGTGGCCTGCAGCTCCTGCTGCCGCGCCTCCTGCTGCAGTGTTCGCGCCAGCTCCCGCGCCGCGGCGTCGTCCTGCACCACCACGAAGCGGTCACCCGCCTGGGGTACACCCGAGACGCCCAGAACCTCCACCGGGGTCGAGGGCCCGGCCTCGTCCACCGCATTTCCGCGGTCATCGAACATGGCGCGGACCCGCCCGCTGTATATGCCGGCCACGAAGGGATCTCCCCTCTTCAGCGTGCCACCCTGGATCAGGACGGTCCCCACCGGACCCCGGCCCCGGTTGAGTTCGGCCTCGATCACGGTGCCGTGGGCTCTCTGTTCGGGATCGGCCTCCAGCTCCTCCATCTCCGCCAGCAGCAGGATCATGTCCAGAACCTCGTCCACATTGTCCCCCCGCAGAGCGGAGATGTCCACGAATACGGTGTCGCCTCCCCACTCCTCGGGCACCAGCTCGTGGGTGGTGAGGTCCTGCCTGATGCGGTCGGGCTGGGCATTGGGCATGTCAATCTTGTTCACAGCAACCAGGATCGGCACGCCCGCGGCCCGGGCGTGATCTATGGCCTCTATCGTCTGCGGCATGACCCCGTCGTCGGCAGCCACCACCAGTACGACGATGTCCGTGGCCCGGGCACCCCGCGCCCTCATGGCAGTGAAGGCCTCGTGGCCCGGGGTGTCAAGAAACACGATGGGCCTTCCGTTGTGAATCACCGTGGAGGCACCGATGTGCTGGGTGATTCCGCCCATCTCCTCCTCAATGACAGAGGTCCTGCGTATGGTGTCCAGCAGGGTGGTCTTGCCGTGGTCCACGTGACCCATGACCGTGACCACGGGGGCGCGGGGAACAGCTCTGGCCGGAACCTCC
>JAWOBW010000018.1:0-7068 GCA_046484105.1 Bacillota bacterium | reverse complement strand
CCCAGACCGAATGCCCTCGCCATCTCGACCATGGCATCGATCCCCACTTGCAGTCCGGCGCGGTAGAAGTAGACATTGCAGCTCTCGGCGATGGCCCTCTGCAGGTCTACAACGCCGTGGGTTTTCCAGCAGCCCTAGCTCTCGTCGAATATGTCCAGGGCACCCGGGCAGGTCTGGGTTACAGCCGGGTTCAGACCGCCCTCCAGCGCAGCCAGGGCCGTGACCATCTTGAAGGTGGAGCCCGGCGGGGCGATCTGGGCCACCGCCCGGTTCAGCAGGGGCTGGCCCGCCCGGGGATCGTTCAGTTCCGCCCACTTCTCGGCCCACGCCTCTGCGCCCTCGGTCCCGGGCAGATGCAGGGGAGCGGTGGCAAAGTCGTTGAGGTTGAAGGTGGGAATGGACGCCATGGCCAGGATCGCCCCGCTCTTCACATCGATGGCCACCACCGAGGCGGACGTGGCATCGGGGTAGGTCCTCGAGGGGTTGGACGAGTCGGCCGGGAGAAGGACGCCCTCGTCCCACAGCCCGACATAGCCTCCCCGGGACGGGTCGTAGGGCACGGGATCATGCCCCTCCTGCAGTCTCTCCGTCACCACTTCCAACGCTCTCTGGGCCACCAGCTGCAGCCTGCTGTCCAGGGTCAGATGCACGTGGTCGCCCGGGAGAGGAGCGTGGCCCATCACGCTCTCGACCAGCCGGCCGAAGGCATCAACCTCGATTCTCGTCTCGCCCACCCTGCCCTGGAGATTGAACTCCATGCTTCTCTCCACTCCGGACTTGCCCACCACATCCCGGTTCTCATAGGTCCGGTCCGACATCTCGCCGAAGGTCCTCAATTCGTGTTCACTGATCTTCAGCACGTAGCCCAGGACGTGCGAGGCCAGGTCGTCGCCCGGGTATTGTCTGACCGGCCGGGCCTCAACCCAAATTCCGGGCAGAAGATACCGGTTCTCCATCAACGCCGTGTATTCGGCGGGAGACAGATCGATCTTCAGGTCGACCGGGGCATAGGGACGGTGCTGCGTCTGATCTTCTATGGCCTGGAGAATGCTGTCCACGGGTACGCTGATGAGTCCGGACAGCAGTTCCAGCTGTGCCTGGGTCAGAGGGTCGCTGGAGGGAAGATACTGCGCCACGAAGGCCGGCCGGTTGCTGGCCAGGACCACATCATCGGAGGAGATGATCCTGCCCCTGGGCGCGGGAATGCTGAGCACCCGCAACCGCTGCTGCAGGGACGCCAGCAGCAGATTGTGACCCTCGACGATCTGCAGCTGGGCGGCGCGGCCCAGCAGAAGGAGCATCAGTATCGTTATCAGGACGCCGAATACGCGCACCCTTCGCCGCACACCCTACACCTCCCTACGGGTTCTCCCAGTGTGTAAACTTGATCATCGACGCCGCCGCGTAGAACACCGCAACCATCAGCAGCCCACTGTATAGAGCAGAGGTCACCGCCACGGAGGTTATCCCCAGGATCCCGCGGGGAATTCCGGAAAGCCACAACACCGCCCGAACCAGCTCGATCGCCAGGGATAGACCCAGAGTCATGACCATTGAGAGGGAGACGCTGGGACGCAAAAAAGCCCTGAGAACCCTCCGGGTCACCAGAGCAGCACCGATGAACAACATCACATTCAGACCGATGAATCTTCCCCCCGCCAGGTCAAGCAGCAGGCCTCCCGCCACCGCAATCACGACTGCCCGCCCGTGCCTGGATTCGAAAACGGAGGCGGCCAGCACCCATATCAACACCAGGTCCGGGCGTCCCCCTCCGGGGCCGAAGCCCGGCACCACGGTCATCTGCAGAAGCAGCCCTGTCAGCAGTGCGCCGAGATGCGCCGGCCAGGACACAGAAGTTCGGTCCCCCCATCATCGCTCAACGGTATCTTCATCTCCAATGCCGGGCCAATCCAATCCCTGTCTCCCGGGCAGTCGGACCACCATCACCTCATGCAGGTGATTCAGGTCCGCCGCGGGCCGAACCCAGACCTCGCGGAGAAGTCCCATCTCCTCGGTGGTGACCCTCACCACCTCTCCCAGCGGAATACCCCCGGGAATGGCCTCGCCCAGGCCGGATGTCACCAGCATATCACCCTCAAAGACCTCGGCAGCCGGATCGAAGAAACTCACCCGCAGCAGATCCCCCTGGGCAACCTGACCGACAGCAACGCCAGCGTCACCGCTGCTCACCGATTCAACCCCCAGACCGCTCTCGGGGCTGGTGATGAGCATAACCCGGGCGGTGTTCGCCGTGGTGGAAACCACCCTGCCGACCAGGCCGCTGGGCGTGACCACCACATCTCCGGTGCGCACCCCGTGACCGCTCCCCCGGTCCAGAGTGAGCTGGCGCGTCCAGTTCGAGGGATGCCGGGCCAGCACGCGGGCCACTCCCACCTCCACCTGAACAGCCTCCGACAGCGCCAGCAGGTTTCTCAGTCGCCGGTTTTCCCGTTCCAGCAGGGCCAACCGGCTCTCGAGCGCATCCAACTCGGCCAGCTGCGAACGCATCTGTTGATTCTCCCGCACGATGATGCGGAAGCGGATCAGATCCCCCATCCATCCCCCGGTCCTCCGGGACACCTCGGTCAGTATGCCCTCCACGGGAGCAAGCAGCTCCAGCCAGAGGTGCTCCAGCCTCCCCGGTGCACGGTCGGGGGCCCGGGTCGCCGCCATTAAAGTGATCAGGCACAAGCTGATCAACAGGCTCCCAACAAAGCGCCGGTCTCGCCAGAAACGCATCAACGCTCTCCGCCCCGTTTCAACCCTCACCCAGCATCGGGCTGGGCAGTATCATCATTTGCCGGTGCCGGATGCCCAGGTTCAGGCCAGTCGCTTGGGGACCATGAGGATTCGCTTCAGCACGTCCAACTCGTCGAGGACCTTGCCCGTTCCCCGCACCACGCACAGAAGAGGCTCCTCCGACAGATACACCGGCATTCCCGTCTCGTTGCTGACCAGCTGTTCAAAGCCGAGGAGCATCGCCCCCCCGCCGGTCAGTACGATGCCGCGATCCATTATGTCCGAAGCCAGCTCCGGGGGAGTGCGCTCCAGGGTCACCCGGATCGCATCCAGTATGTTGGATACCGGCTCCGAGAGAGCCTCCCTCACCTCCTCGGCCGTCAGCTCGACCGTCTGCGGCAGACCGCTCACCAGATCCCGTCCGCGAACGTCATAGGTGGGCTCGTCCTCGCCCGCGACGGCGCTTCCGATCTCCATCTTGACCTGTTCGGCCGTCCGCTCTCCGATGAGCAGGTTGTATCTTCTCTTGACGTAGTTGACGATGGATTCGTCCATCTCGTCCCCGGCAATGCGTATCGACTGGTGAGTCACGATGCCGCCAAGGGATATGATGGCCACCTCCGTGGTGCCGCCGCCGATGTCAACCACCATGTTTCCGGTCGGCTCGTGCACGGGCAGTCCGGCCCCGATGGCGGCCGCCATCGGTTCCTCAATCAGGTAGGCCTCTCGTGCGCCCGCCTGGAGAGTGGCATCGATCACCGCTCGCTTCTCCACCTCGGTGACACCGGAGGGAACAGCCACCACCACCCGCGGCCGGATGACGGGCTTGCGCCGGGTGGCCTTGCCGATGAAGTAGCGGAGCATAGTCTGGGTTATGTCGAAGTCGGCGATCACGCCGTCCTTCATTGGTCGCGTGGCGACTATGTTCCCCGGAGTCCTTCCGATCATGCGCTTGGCCTCATTGCCCACCGCCAGGGGCTCCGCATCCTCACCCCTGCGCATGGCCACCACCGAGGGCTCATGGAGCACGATTCCCCTGCCGCGGACGTAGACCAGAGTGTTTGCCGTGCCCAGGTCGATTCCCATATCTCGTGAAAGTTGATTATAGATAAAGCTAAACACTCATCAATTCTCCTTCCAGGCACCGGACGTCAGGACTGCATGTCCCAAATTCCTCCCTGTTCTCTCAGGCTGACATAGCAATCATCACCTATGATCAGGTGATCCAGGACGTCAATCCCCATCAATGTTCCGGCACTGACGATCCGTTCGGTGACCTCAATGTCCTCTCTACTGGGTGTGGGATCACCACTTGGGTGATTGTGAGCGAGGATGACCGCCGCGGCACTCCGTCTGACGCAAACCTTGAAGATCTCTCTGGGATGCACAACCGACGAGTCCAGTCCCCCCACCGACACCACCTCGATTCCCAGCACCCGGTTCCTGGTGTTCAAGAGCACAATCTTGAAACACTCCCTGTCCAGATACCGCATGTCCTCAACGAGGATCCTGGCCACATCCTGCGGTCCGTTGACCTCGGAGCTCCGCGGCATCTCCGCCGCCACCCGCCGCCCCAGCTCTACGGCCGCCACGATGGCCGATGCCTTCGCCCGGCCTATGCCGGAGATGTCGCACAATTCCTCGACACTGGTATCGAGCAGGTTCCTCAACACCGCGTCGCTTCCGCCCCTCCGTCCCAGCGACACCAACACCCGCTGGGCCAGATCCAGAACATTCTCACCGCCCTGGGGATTGCCGGTACCCATCAACAGGGCGAGAATCTCCGCGTTCGTCAGATCTCCGGCACCCCACTGCAGCAGCCGTTCCCGCGGCCGCTCCCGGGGCGGAAGCTCCTGGATTTTCAAACCCTTTCGCTTCACGTCCCTTCCCCATTTTCAGGTCGGTTCATCCTGATCATAACATGAAGTGCCATATAGAATAACCCAGACGGGCAAAGAGCCTGTCCAGGACGTGAACGGGGAATCCGACGACGCAGGTGTGCGATCCCTCGATCGACTCCACCAGCAGGCCTCCCCTGCCCTGAATGGCGTACGATCCCGCCTTGTCCCGATGCTCTCCCGTGGCGATGTATGCCTCGATCACCTCCGGAGACAGGACCTTCATCCTGACCGCCGTCTGGCACACCTCGGCAGCCTCGCAGCCCCTGTCTGCATCTATGACGCAGACCGCCGTGGTCACCGAGTGACTGCGCCCGGACAGCCGTAGGAGCATCCTCCTGGCGTCGTCGTCGTCAGACGGTTTCCCCAGCATACAGCTCCCGTCGGTCACCACCGTGTCGGCCCCGATAATGAGGCCTCTCCTCTTCCGCTCTCTGACCTCCCTCGCCTTGGCCCGGGCCAGAATCAGGGCAGCTTCAGTCGGGGCAAATTCACCCGCGGCGAGAATCTCCTCCTCGTCCACCCTCGACGGAACGCATTCAAAGGAGAGGCCCAGATCCTCCAGAATCCGCTTCCTCCTGGGCGACGCCGATGCGAGTAGAAGTGGCGGAACTCTCTGACAGCTCACCGCGCCGGGATCACTCACTTCCTCCAGAGAAGAACGCCAAAGCCGGCACCGATGGCCCCCAGGAGACTGAGGTTGAGGTTCATGCCGATGCTGAAATCGAGAGTATTCAGAAGCCTCAGGGTCACCGGCGAAAACCCCAGGGCCGCACTCTCAGACAGAACCGGAACGTGGGGCGAGGCCACCTCCCCCACGACGTTCCCCACGAAGGCACCGATCAGCAGCAGCAGGATGAGGGTCAGATAACTTCGGGCACTACTTTCTCTTCGCACGTCAGGCCCCCTTATGGCTATTGTCACACAAAGCTGTGGCTTTATCCCCCATCAATGCCCATTTCTGCGAGAAAGTACAGCACATGGATAAAGGTCTCCCTCGACTCCCGGGAGCCCACATCCCTTTCCAGCGCATCGAGATGGGGAACGACGAACTCATCCATCAGTATCCTGAATTCGTCTGGGACAGCCCCATCTCCTGCCTTCACCTGCTGCCAAAGCTCGTTCACGTTCCCGGCCCGGTCCCGCAGGTCGTCCTCATCGGACGTCGCCGCCTCCGCCAGGAGGAGGTCAACCAGGGCCGTCACCAGGTCCTGAAGGCCGTCGCCCATCTCCGACGAGACCGTCATCTGCCGGCTGAAGCTGGGAATCACCCACGGTGCCGCCAGCGCCTCCGGACTGGCTGCGTCCACCGCGGCCGCGGCCTCCCGCGCCCCCTGCTCTGAGCTGGAAACGTCCACTATCACCCTGTGCATGCCGTCATGCAGCGACACCACGGCAGCCGGATATCCCATGTCGTGCAGCTCCGCTCTCCTCGTCTCTGCATTGCCTCTCTCCTCGTAAGCACCCGCCTGAACCCGGTAAAGCGACAGGCCGTCTCCGGTCACAAAGACCGTGACCGCGGGTTCATCTTCGGGGGGTTCGTCCGGGCTCTCGGGCTCGCTCGGAGCTCCAATGAAGCCCCGCAGCAGGTACTGCCCTCCGAAGTATCCCGCGGTCAGAGACAGCCCGCCGAGGAGAACAAACACAATGACCAGTGACCACACTGAAGTAGACCGATCCCTTCGCGGATGGTGCTGCGCCATGAACGGTTCACCCCTTCTCCATCCTCAGGAATGGATCCTCACGCTGTCCAACACATCGCCCTCGTCACTTTTCACCGTCACCCGCCTGACTGTGAACAGGTCCCGGGTGAAGCGCACCACAGCCGTCGGCCTGGTAGTCATCATGGTGACCAGGTCAGTGGGGCCCGGGTCACGAAGGTGGACCGTTATGATGACCTGGGACCGGTCCTCCGCCGAGCCGAATTCGACCGCGCAAACACCAATTTCATAGCCTCCGGTGGGACACATCCCCCGGGACAACACCACGTCCGTGTGGTCGTCCGTCTGCCGCAGGCGGATCTGCACCGAATTCGGGTCCTCCTCCGCTTCCGGCCGGTTCAATCCCAGCTCGCTCGCGCGGATGCCAGCGGCATCCGGTGACAGTACCGAATATGCAGGATCCCTGGTCATTTCACTCCCTCCTGCCCCGTATAAGCATATGCAAAGCTGCTGCAATTATTTGCCTAGTCCAGAACACAGATCCCTCCTAGGAAGAAATCTCCTCCAGACGCCTTCTGAGATGCGAGGCCTCGCTCTCGAGGTCCGACAGGCGCTGCCGCTCCCTGTCAACGATCTCCTCCGGGGCCCGCTCAATGAAGTCCTTGTTGCTCAGCTTCGCCCTGCTGCGCTCAACCAACTCGCTGACCTCCGCCAGCTTCTTCTCCAGTCGGGCGTTCTCCCGGTCCAGGTCGAGCACTCCCCGCAGCGGC
>JAWOBW010000137.1:0-3454 GCA_046484105.1 Bacillota bacterium | reverse complement strand
GACCTGGATGACCCTGGGATGCAGTCATCGCGCATCCAGCCGACAGAAAGGATGACGACAGTGGCGAGGTCAGAAGGAGGGTCTTTCCTGTTCTCCTGGTGTCCTTCGCATTGATTCCCGCCGCTATGGGCTGCGTAGCGGCCCGGTGGATGCCGGCCGTGTGACAGGCGTCTCCCCTCATGTGGGGCCTGGCGTTTCTCACCGGATGGGTTCTAGTCAGGCATCATCTCGAGAGGAAGGCTACGGCTTCGCCTCCCTGGCTGTCGTCCTGCTGTCGCTGCTGTGGGCTGCGGTATGTAGTTCCTCCACATCCTCGGCATCACCGCGCTGGATTCACCGGTGGTAGTCCTGACCGCCTATGCCATGATGATGGCAGCCTTCGCAGCCGGGTTCATTTCCGGACGGAGCAGGTCCCGGTAGAACAGACGGCACCGCGCGGTCGAATGACGAAAACCGCACCCCTGACGCAAGCGCCGTCCACCGACACTCATCACCGGGGCGAGGAAGGAGCAGACGGTGAGATTCGTGACATCGTACAGCTGCGGCAAGGACAGCGCCCTGGCCCTGCACCGCATGGTCCAGGCGGGACACCAGCCCATCGCACTGCTGGTCATGCTCAATGAAGAGGAGAACCGCTCCTGGTTTCACGGCGTGGACCGGCCTCTGCTGGAAGCTGTCTCCGATTCACTGGGTATTCCGCTGATTGAATGTGCCTGCACGGGCGAAGAGTATCACACGGCCATGGAAGAAGGGCTTCTCACCGCCGCCAACATGGGAGCCGAGGTAGCTGTCTTCGGCGATATCGACATAGAGGACCACAGGAAGTGGGCCACCGACCGCTGCGCATCAGCCGGCCTGCGTGCCGCCTGTCCCCTGTGGCGGCAAGACCGACTGGCGCTGACGCGGGAGGTGATCAGCGCGGGATTTGCCGCGATCATCAAGTGCGTTGACAAGAGCAGGACAGATCCAGATCTGCTGGGTGAGATTCTCACGGACGAACTGATAGAGAGGATCGTGGCCGGTGGAGCCGACGCCTGTGGAGAACACGGCGAGTATCACACCTTCGTCTACGATGGCCCCATTTTCTCCCACCCGCTGCCCATACAGATGGGGCGGATACTCGATTTCGGCACTCACGCCGCCATCGACATCACCGTCACCCCTCCTGCACAGGAGCAGCAGTGAGGGATCATTTCTTTACTCTTCTGACCAACCCGGCGGCCGGGTGTGCTGGTCTCCTCAGAAAGCGAAAGCCTGCCCCGCCAGCTGGACCGCAGCCCCCGCCAGCAGAGAATAGATCAGGGCCACCGCGATTCGCCGCAGGGTGAAGGAGACCCCCATGAACCCCAGCTCGTAAGGAAGCCGGGACAGGCCGAGGAGCGACCAGCCGGTGAGCAGGGCGACGGTGGTTCCGAGGCCGGCTCCCGCGCTGTGCACTGATGCGATGATGGGATAGGCGGCATACGGTCCCATGGCCAGAAGTGCTCCTCCGGCAACTCCCAGGATGACGCCCCGGAAGCCGGCCTCCGCCGACATCCAGTCCCGCACGAACCCGGAGGGTATCACGGCCTCGATCATGCCGGCGAGAATCAGGGCGACGATGATCACCGGAAGGCTCCTGACCATCTGCCTCAACCCGGAGCTTACTCCCCTCGCCGCCGATCCCCTCTCCCCCCGTTCCAACAGGACTGAGAGGATCACGGCCAGGGACAGAAGGACTGCCGAGGGAACGATCATGAGTCATCCCTCTCCTCGGCGACCGGGGTTCCCCCGCCAGTAAACCGGAAGATGATGGCTCCAACCAGGGGATAGGGCAGGGTCAGAACGTTGCGGATGACGGCGAGGTTGAGACCCACCAGACTTATCTCCAGGGGCAGCCGCGAAAGATCCCAGGCGTGCTTCCCGGAGACGAAGGAGAATAGCAGGTGCTCCGGCACCCGCCAGCGAGCCAGTGCGGATGACGCCAGGGGATAGAACACGTAGGGCCCGCCCGGCAGCAGCCCCCCGGCCAGGGCAGTCATGAGCAGCCCTCTCACTCCGTCGTAACGTCTCAGCATGGATTCCACCCGCTCCGGCGTCAGGTAGATGCCCAGCGGCCCCACCACCAGGAAGGCCGCGACTATCAGCGGCAGCGCCTGCCCCGCGGTGTGCAGCGACCGGGCCAGCCCCTCGAGCACCAGAGAGGAGCCGCCCGTGATGTATGCTACGACCGTGAGCGCCAGGGTGGCGACAATGAGCATGATCAGTGTGGATCGCAAGTGCACCATCCCTTCTCAAGTGTTGTCCGAACGTCCATCAGCTTCGTCATTTCACAGACCATCCCTGCCCAAACGCACCGGGGGTCATGCGGGCGCCGGCGCACCGGCACCCGGTTCCGGTGAGGACAGCCAGTTCAACAGGCCCATCCTGAGAGACTGTATCTCCGACCGGCTGCAATCGGGAGGGAATGAGAAGGGGGATCCACATACCTCCGGAACCCGTGAGCATGAGAAGAATCCGGCTGTCAGGCAGAGGCGGCGGCTTGGGGGACTGCACGCAGAGGTGTCATCGCGGGACGAACTGGGCAAACGGGTGTCTCCTACATTCCCGTGACGCGGTGCCAGTCCAGTTCCAGGCCGGCCCCGCGTCACAGGGACTCAACTCCTCGAGTCAATCAATCATCACCTGTGTCGGCACCCTCCAGGGATCCTCTCCTGCCGGCTGCAGCCGGCGGGCCAGAGGCTCGGAATACTCGCGCCAGCGCCTCGCTATATCGTCCAGCTGGCGGGCGTTGTCACCCCTTATTACCTCCACCGCACCGTCGTGGGTACCCCGGGAGCCAGAATCGGATACCATCTCGCGCAGGGCAGACGGATTGTCCACGAAGGGACACGGGGCCAGGTGGTTCTAGTTGAAGGGCTGCCGCCGGGCAAACTCCATGAAAAGGGAATTCTGCAGGGCCTCCTGCAACGAGCAATCGTTGATGTTGTCGGTGGCATAATGGATGAAGGCACACGATTCCACATCTCCGGCCGCATTGATGCGTAAGTAGATGCGACCGCCGGCGATGCAACCATCCACGAAGCGGCCGTCGTTCCAGAAGTCAAGCACCACCAGGGGGTACTCGGCACGAATCTCGTTGGAACGGATGGCCAGGTTGCCGCGCTGTTCCGGAGTGAGCATCTGGTCGAAGTCAGGATCGCGACCTATGGGTATATACTGGAAGATCCAGATATACATGCAGCCCTGCTCGTCAAGGAATCCTATGAACTCATCGCCGATCAGCTGATCGAAGTTGTCTCGCGTTGCGGTCAGGGAGGCGCCGAAGGGAATGCCGCGCTCGCGACAGCGTCCCATGGCACTGACCACCGCGTCAAATACGCCGTCGCCCCTCCGGGCGTCGGTCTGCTCGCGGGGTCCCTCCAGGCTGAAGATGGGCGAGAAGTTGCCCAGCTGCTCCAGCTCGTCAGCGTAG
>JAWOBW010000081.1:0-4092 GCA_046484105.1 Bacillota bacterium | reverse complement strand
TTGACATCGGTCTTGAGGTGACCCGCCGTGATTCTCGTCGCACCTGACAGCTACAAGGGCACCCTGACGGCAGCCGAGGCTGCCGCGGCGATAGCGGAGGGTTTCGACCTCGGCTGGCCCGGAATCGAGTGCGTCGTCCTGCCCCTGGGCGACGGGGGCGAGGGCACGGTCTCCGCCCTGGCGGCGGCGGTGGGAGGAGTTTACCGCGCGGCCGATGTCTCTGATCCGCTGGGGCGTCCGGTTGAGGCCGCCTACTGCCTTCTTCGCGACGGCACGGCCCTGCTGGAGATGGCCGCTGCCTCGGGGCTGATCCTGCTGAGGGACGGGGAACTTGACGTGTTCAGGGCATCAACCTTCGGCACTGGGCAGCTGCTGGAGACGGCGCGAAGCTGCTCGCGGAAGCTGGTCCTGGGAATCGGGGGCAGCGCCACCGCCGAGGGTGGACTGGGGATGGCCAGGGCGCTCGGGGTCAGGTTCCTCGACGAGCGAGGTGACGAGGTGACCCGGCCGGCGGAGCTGGAGCGGATCACGGATATTGACGCCGGTGGGCTGTCTCCGGACTGGGCAGACGTCACGCTCCGAGTGATGTGCGACGTCGACAACCCGCTGAACGGACCGTGGGGAGCCGCGAGAGTGTTCGGCCCACAGAAGGGCGCGTCGCCGGAACAGGTACGGGTCCTGGAGGCCGGTCTGGCCCATCTCGGGCGCCTCCTGGAGAAGTTCAGCGGTGAGAGGGTGGTGGATTGCCCCGGAGCCGGCGCCGCCGGGGGGCTGGGGGCCATGCTCCGGGGGTTACTCGGCGCCGAGCTGCTCCCCGGGGCTGAGGTGGCGCTGGACGTGGCCGGGTTTGACCGGGTGGTGGAGGGTGGCTGCGAGCTGGTCGTCACGGGAGAGGGACGGCTGGATCGCCAGACCCTCAGTGGCAAGCTGCCGCTCGCCGTCTCGCGGAGGGCCCGGAAGAGGGCAGTGCCGGTCGTCGCCATTCCGGGGGCGGTGGAGACGGGCATCGAGGGAACCCTGCGACTCGAGTTCGACGCACTGATTCCGGTGCAATCTTCCGAGGCGGAGGTCGACGCGTCCAGGGCGGCCGATCTTCTGCGGGCGACCTCGGCGCGGGCGGCCGCCTGCCTCAGGGTGGGCCGATCTGTGAGGGGAAGTGAAATGCATTGACGCGCGCAGGTGATCACCGGGTCTTTGTCAGCCGAAGGATACCGGAACCGGGGCTGGACATTCTCCGGCGGCACTGCCGGGTGCGGCTGTGGCCGGAGCGTCTGCCTCCGTCTCCGGCGCAGCTGCGAGAGGGGATCTCGGATGTTGACGGCGTTCTGACCCTGCTGACCGATCGCATGGATGGCGAGATGATGGACGCGGCCTCGGATCTCAGGGTCATCAGCAACTACGCGGTCGGCTACGACAATGTGGATGTGAGGGCCGCCACCGAGAGAGGCATTGCCGTAACGAACACCCCGGGGGTACTGACGGAGGCGACCGCCGACTTCACCTTCGCCCTGTTGATGGCCGCGGCGAGGAGAGTGGTGGAGGGCGACGGGGCGCTGCGGCGGGGAGAGTGGCTCACCTGGGAGCCGGCCTTCCTCCTGGGCAGGGATGTGCACGGGGCGACCCTGGGAATCGTGGGTCTGGGGAGGATCGGCAGGGCCCTGGCCCGGAGAGCGGCCGGTTTCGGCATGAGGCTGCTCTACTTCGACATCGAAAGGAATCCGGAGGCCGAGGCAGCACTCGGTCTGGAGTATGCTCCGCTGGACGAACTGCTGGGGACGTCAGATTTCATCTCCCTGCACGTTCCCCTGAACGAGAACACGCACAGGATGCTGGGCCGCCGGGAGCTCCAGATGACCAGGGAGGGAGCGATCCTCGTTAACACGTCTCGCGGTGAAGTCATCGCCGAAGACGCCCTGGTGGAGGCGCTGCGTGACGGACCTCTGGCCGCCGCCGGTCTGGACGTGTATGGGAAGGAGCCGCTTCCAGTTGAGCATCCCCTGGTGCGTCTGGACAACGCAGTTCTCTGTCCCCACCTGGGAAGTGCCAGCGTGGGGGCCCGCCGGGCCATGGCGCGGGTTGCCGCCGAGAACCTGGTCGGAGTGCTGGAGGGGGCGGCAGTGGAGCACGTGGTGAACCCGGAGGTGCTCAGGGGGCAGGGAGAGGGCCCCCTGTACCGGAACAGGTAAGGGATATGGAGGGGGCCCCCGTGAGAGGCGAGGCCTCTCACTTCTGTTACTGGTAAATCTCACACTCACATAATACGCGGATCAGAGAAGATTTGCCAGGACTGTCAGGCGGTGTGAGCTCACTGCAGGGACGAAAAAGTGCCGTCAGCTGTGATTATATCCGCATTGGATAGAATACGAGCGAATTAGCCCTGTCGGCTATAGGATTGTCGGGTGCCTCCCGCAAAGATAGAAAGCGTTCGTTCATCTATTGCCCGTCGGGAGGCGCACTGTGCAAGATCTGGGAGATCGATTGCGCAAGTACCGGGTGAGGGCCGGCCTCAGCATATACGATGTGGAGAAGAGGGTCGGCCGTCACTTCAGTACCATCAGCAAGTACGAGCGCGGGGAGCGCAAGCCCAGCCTGGACGTCCTGAGAGAGCTGGCCGGGGTGTATGAGGTGCATCCCGCCCGTCTGGTCACCCAGATTGAGGATGTGCAGGATATGTTCCCGGAGGAAGTGACGGCTGCGGCGCGCCTGCTGGAGCGTCGTCCCGACATTCTCCAGATCGTCAGCGACCTCGAGCGTCTGAGTCTGAAACAGATCGAGTTGCTGCGCGCCTTCCTGCACACCCTGGACCTTTCCTGAGAGTACCTCCCAGTTGTGTCAGCGGACTTGTCCCGACGCCGGCGCCCCGCCGAAGAGAGTCGGCGACCTTTTCGCCCGGAGATGGCGCCGGGAGAGGCGTTGTCCTCGCGTGATTCGCCCGGGAATCTGTGGCGGCGGGTGCGGCCGGTTTTCCCCGCCCCGCCGGCGGGAGGAGGGCCGCCCGATGGGGGCCTCCGGAACCCGGGGCGCCGGGCCTTGCATTGAGGTCTCACTGACTTTAAAGTGTAGTTAGCGCATTGACGTCGCAACGGAGAGGCCGGTGTCATGGATGAAGCGGTTATTGCGTTCTCGCCGCGAGCGGATGCTCGGCGGCGTCTGTGGGGGGCTGGCTGAGTACCTGGCGGCGGACCCGACGGTAATCCGCCTGGTCTGGGTGTTGCTCTCCCTCATGTGGGGAGCGGGCATCATGCTGTATCTGGCCGCGTGGATTATCGTACCCGAGGAATACTCTCATGAGAGTAATGGCCAGCCAGTAGACAGGTAATCATAAGTATGGAGAGGCCGGTGCGGGTCATGAAGAGACTGTATCGTTCCCGCCGGAATCGCGTCATCGGCGGGGTGTGTGGCGGCATTGCCGGGTATCTGGCGGCGGATGTCTCAATCGTTCGTCTCGCCTGGGTGTTGTTCTCCCTGGTGGGTGGGGCGGGGATCCTGCTCTACATCCTGGCCTGGATCATTGTGCCCGAGGAACCGGTGCGGGCGGAGGGGCAAGAGGAGCAGGTGCCGGCGCCGGTGGTGGAGAGAGACCAGCGAGAGACCACCCGACTGGTGGGGATCATCCTGGTGGCGGCGGGCGCCTATCTGCTGCTGCAGCGGGTGATCCACGTCAGTGTCAGCCTGTGGCCGCTGCTGCTGGTGCTCGCGGGGGTGCTGTTGTTGGTGTCAGGCCGGCGCGAGGAGCCGGCTCCCCCGGCCGGGGGAGCGGGTGGGCGTCCCGGGACTGGGGCAGGCGAGGAGAGGGATCAACCGGAGGAGAAGACCTCGTATGAGGAGTGAACTCTTTGCCCGTGGATCCCTGGTTGCCGGTGGCGGACTGGCATACGCACACCATCTACAGTGACGGTATGGGCACTGTGCAGGACAATGCCCGGGCCGCGGTCGGGCGGGGGCTGCGATCGGTCGCGGTGACCGATCACGGGCCCGCGGCGCTGACGGCCGGGGTGTGGAGGGCGGAGGTTCTGCTGACCGCCCTGCGGGATGTCCGCCGGGTGCGGGAGGAGCTGGACATCGAGGTGCTGGCCGGGGTTGAGGCCAACG
>JAWOBW010000282.1:0-9956 GCA_046484105.1 Bacillota bacterium | reverse complement strand
TGTTGGCGCAGTGAGGAGGTCCTGCTTGGTGAAGAGGTTTTCGCCGCAGCTTTCGGAGAGGTAGGATCAGGATAATGAATCTGGGTTGCAAAGCTCTTGCACACCTCCTCCGTGAGCAAGAGAGGATACAATGAGTGAGGGGAAGATCCGCCGATGTTGCAGAACCTTACGAAGAACAGATATCTCTGGCTGTTCCTTGCCTGTCTGGCACTGCTGTCCTCAGTGGTGGGGGTCTTCAGGCGTGACATCTACGCTGAGGTCGTGAGCCGCGAGGTGCTTCCCGGGACCATCTCACAGGACGTGGTGACCGTTATTCTCGCTCTGGTGCTCCTCGTTCTCTCTCTGACGATCAGAGAGGAGTAAGTGAAGAGGCAGATTGCCGCCCTGAGTCTGGTTGCCTACCTGTTCTATGGTTATGGCATCTACGTAATCGAACAGATCTACAGCCCGCTCTACTTGCTGTACATGGCGATATTTGCGTTTTCCTTCTGGTCCCTGGCTTACGCGATTGCAGACGTGCAACGGGAGGTTGTGCATAAGATAAGGGTCTCCAGGAGCATGAGATACCTGACTGTCTCATGCCTGATCATGATTCCCTCTGGACTGCGCAGATCATATCCCTGATGCGAACCCAGGAGAAGCTGGAATTCACCTATTCGACATTCATCCTGGACATGGCCTTTGTCCTGCCGGCATTTCTCATCACGGCTGCTCTCGTCATAAGGAGAAATGGGCTGGGATACATCCTTGCCCAATGCTGTTCTTCAAGGCCTTCACACTCCTGTTTTCCGTAGGGTTGGGCGGACTAATTAAACCCCTCGTCTTCCATTTGCCGGCTGAGGCCGGGGAAACCGCGTTCTACCTGTGCCTGTCCATAGCGTTTCTGGTTCTCGCTGCGCTCGACTTCTGGAAGATGGAGTTGCCCGAGACTGGCCGGCGGAGCTGACCAACACGCCCCGTGTTTCGGGGCAGTCATCGGACATTGGCCTACCCCGCCAGGCCTTCCAGGGGCGTGCCAATGATCCTGTGCTGTCAGGCAGGGAGCGGGGCACTTCGTGTCCTGCCATTGACCCTGACTTAGTGGTATAATAAACGTGCATGGAGTTTACAGATGCATGACCTCCACAAGGGAGATTACTCGTCCCGCAGGGTAGAATTCGCGTCTCCGCTGTCTCCGGGATGATTGCTGCGGATACCCATGACGGGCATATTATTGACTTTCGGATGCTCATGACCTGCAATGATCTCGGGAGGTGTATCTGTGGCAGAAAGGTCCCAAGAGGCTAAGGACAATGCACTGAGCAGAGTTTCCCCCATTGTGGACTACGATGAGAGCAAGATTCAGGTTCTCGAGGGGCTTGAAGCGGTCAGGCTTCGTCCAGGCATGTATATCGGCACTACAGGACCCCAGGGGCTTCACCACCTGATCAATGAGGTGGTGGACAACAGCGTTGATGAGGCTCTCGCCGGCGTGTGTGACCGCATACGGGTTACCATTCATGATGATGCAAGCGTGACCGTTCTGGACAACGGTCGCGGAATTCCGGTGGGCATTCATCCGAAACTGAAGCGTCCGGCCCTGGAGGTGGCGCTGACCGTACTGCACGCCGGTGCTAAGTTTGACCACGAGGGCTACAAGGTGAGCGGTGGCCTGCATGGCGTCGGCGTTTCGGTGGTCAACGCACTGTCGGAATGGATGACGGCTCGGGTCAGGATCAACGGGGGCGAGTGGACTCAGCGCTATGAGCGGGGATTACCCGTTACTGATGTGCTGCGCATCGGAGATGCAGATGACACGGGCAGTGAGATCTCTTTCAAGCCTGACGCGGAGATCTTCGAGTCCACCGACATAAGGTACGACACGGTGGCGGCAAGACTGCGCGAGCTCGCTTTTCTCAACGCCGGGGTCCAGATTGAGTTGGTGGATGAGCGCTCCCGCAGGGAGCATTTCTTCAAGTTCGAAGGCGGTCTCGACTCCTTTGTCCGCCATCTCAACCGCAATAAGAACTCGCTGCACGCCAGTCCCATTACTTATGACGCGGCACGCGACCGATTGGAGGTCGCCTTCGCCCTGCAGTACACGGACACCTACGTGGAGAATCTGTTCTCCTTTGCCAACACTATCCCCACGCGGGAGGGCGGAACGCACGAAGCCGGATTCAAGAGCGCTCTCACCAGGGTCATCAATGATTATGCCAGGCGGAACAACCTACTCAAGGAGAACCAGGACAATCTGAGCGGCGAGGACATTCGCGAGGGCATGACGGCCGTACTCAGCCTACGAGTCGAGGACCCGCAGTTTGAGGGCCAGACCAAGACGAAGCTCGGCAATACGGAAATCCGTGGCGTGGTGGAGTCCGCGGTGGCGGAAGGGCTGAGTACGTTTCTGGAGGAGAATCCGAGCGTTGCCCGAGTTCTCGTCGACAAGGCGCTTAAGGCAGCCCGGGCTCGAGAGGCGGCCCGAAAGGCCCGCGAGCTGACGCGCAGAAAGAACGCCCTGGATGTTACCGCGCTGCCAGGGAAACTGACAGACTGCTCTGTGCGTGACCCGGCCATGGCCGAGCTCTTCATCGTCGAGGGAGAATCGGCGGGTGGTTCGGCGAAACAGGGGCGGGACAGACGATTTCAGGCAGTGTTGCCTCTCAGCGGGAAGATCATCAACGTGGAGAAGGCTCGCCTCGACCGCATTCTGAATCACAATGAGATACGCACCATCATCACCGCCCTCGGCACCGGCATTGGGGAGGAATTTGACATCTCACGGGCCCGCTATCACAAGACCATCATCATGACCGATGCTGATGTCGACGGGGCCCACATTCGCACTCTACTGCTGACCTTTTTCTTCCGATACATGAAGCCACTTATAGAGGCCGGATATGTGTACATTGCCCAGCCTCCTCTCTACCAGGTGAAGAAGGGACGCAAAGAGCATTACTGCTACACCGACCGGGAAAGGGAGAGGCTGATCAAGGAGATTGGCGCCAAGGGCATCACCATCCAACGCTACAAGGGACTGGGGGAGATGAATCCCGATCAGCTGTGGGAGACGACCATGAACCCCGAGTCCCGGACGCTGTTGCAGATCAGCCTGGAAGATGCCATGGAGGCCGATGAGGTGTTCACCATTCTCATGGGAACACGTGTGGAACCCAGACGGGAGTTCATCGAGGACAATGCAGACAAAGTACGCCATTTGGATACAGTGGTTTGAATCCTCGCTTGAGGTCGGATCAGGAGGTGCCCAGTGGCTGAGTTTACGCACGGTAAGATTCTGAACATCGCACTGACGGACGAGATGAAGCAGAGCTACATCGACTACGCCATGAGTGTAATTATTAACCGGGCCCTCCCCGATGTCCGCGATGGACTCAAACCGGTCCACCGGCGGATTCTGTATGCCATGAATGACATGGGGCTGACCCCGAGCAAACCGTATCTGAAGTCGGCCCGGATTGTCGGTGAGGTGATGGGTAAGTACCATCCCCATGGTGACAGGGCCCTGTACGATACCGTGGTGCGCATGGCCCAGGATTTCAACATGAGATACCCTCTGGTGGACGGGCATGGGAACTTCGGTTCCATTGATGGAGACCCGGCTGCGGCTATGCGGTACACTGAGGTTCGCATGGATGCCATGGCCACCCGTATCCTCACTGATCTGGACAAGGATACTGTCGACTTAGCCCCCAACTTCGACGACAGCCTGAAAGAACCCACTGTTCTTCCCTGTCGTTTTCCCAACCTGCTGGTGAACGGATCCTCCGGAATTGCGGTAGGCATGTCCACCAATATACCTCCACACAACCTGGTGGAAGTGACGGAAGCCATTCTCGCGATGATCGACAACCCGGAGATAACGGCGGAGGAATTGATGGACTACATTCCGGGACCGGACTTCCCCACCGGCGGGGTGATCGTGGGCAGGGATGCCATCCGCAAGGCCTACACCACCGGAAGGGGGATCATCACCGTACGGGGGGTGGCCCGCATTGAGACCCTGTCTGGTGGGAAGTCCCGCGTGGTGATCACTGAGCTTCCCTACCAGGTGAACAAGGCCAAGCTGATCGAGCGCATTGCAGACCTCGTCCGGGACAAGCAGATACAGGGAGTGACTGATCTTCGCGACGAAAGTGACCGCGAGGGAATGCGCGTGGTGATAGAGGTTTCGCGGATGGGTAATCCCGCGGTCATTCTGAACAACCTGTACAAGAGCACCGCTCTCCAGGGCAGCTTCGGCATCATCATGCTCGCCCTGGTCGGAAACCATCCCAGGGTTATGCCACTGAACGAGATCATCCGTCACTATCTGGATCACCAGAAGGAGGTCGTCGAGAGACGAACACGCTTCCTGCTGGCGAAGGCAGAAGCGAGGGCTCACATACTGGAGGGGTTGCTGCGAGCCCTGGACGAAATAGACCGGGTCATAAGCATCATTCGCGCCAGCCAGACTGTGGACATGGCCCGTCAGTCTCTCATCGACGCCTTCGATTTCAGTGAGAAGCAGGCGCAGGCCATCCTCGACATGCGCCTGCAGCGCCTGACTGGCCTGGAGCGCGAGAAGGTCCAGGATGAGTACGACGAGCTCCTCAAGACCATTGACTACTACCGCGCGGTGCTCGGCGATGAGAGTCTAGTCTACGGAATCATCCGGGATGAACTTGCCGAGATCACAGAACAGTTCGGCGACGAACGGCGCACCCAGATTATTTCCAAAGAGGGCGAAATCCTGACGGAGGACCTGATCGCCGAGGAAGATGTCGTGGTCACCTTGAGCCACCAGGGATACGTGAAGCGCATGCCCGTCAATACCTACCGCCGGCAGCGTAGGGGAGGGCGGGGAATTCTCGGCATGACAACAAAGGAGGACGATTTCGTCGAGCAGATGTTCATCACCGGCACCCATCACTACCTCCTGTTCTTTACCAATGCTGGCAAGATGTACCGTGTGCGAGCTCACCAGATCCCGGAGGGAACTCGGCGCTCCCGCGGCACTGCCGTCATCAATCTCATACCGCTGGTTCCGGGAGAGAGAGTTACAGCAGTGATCGCCCTGCGGGACTTTGACGCCGAGGGTTACATATTCATGGCCACCGAGATGGGCTACGTGAAGAAGGTCAAGCTTGCCAAGATGGATTCACCCCGGCGCACCGGGCTGGTCGCGGTGTCTCTCTCAGAGGGTGACCAGCTCATAGGAGTCAGATTGACCGACGGCAATCGCGAGATCCTGCTGGTCACCAGGCATGGGCAATCGATCCGTTTTCACGAAGACGATGTGCGCCCCATGGGGCGCAACGCCCGCGGGGTCATCGGAATACGGCTTGAAGGGGAAGACAGCGTGGTGGGCATGGAGCCTGTTGACGAGGATGCGGACGTCCTGGTTGTGACCGAGAACGGTTTCGGCAAGAGGACTTCGATGAAGGAGTACAACACCCAGGGTCGCGGGGGCAAGGGAGTAAGGACCATCAAGATGACGGACAGGACGGGATCCCTGGCTGGTGTCAAGGTGGTGAAGCCCGGCAACGAGCTGATGGTGGTAACCGTTCACGGTGTGATCATACGCTTCTCCGTGGATTCAATATCGAGACTGGGACGGAATACCCAGGGGGTGAAAGTGATGAGACCGGGGGAGGATGATCACGTGGTCTCCGTTGCCCACCTCGTTGCCAGGGAGAACGGCGCCGAGAAGAATGAAGACACAGTTGATCCAGAGGGAGACAGAGAGGAGTGACGGGCATGCCCTTGCAGACGGGAAAGGTTCCGCCTCGGCTGTTGGAGGGGTTGGTGTTCAACTATCTCGGCTGCAGGCGGGAGGAGGTGCTGGTTCCCGCTGCCTTTGGTGAGGATTCCAGCGTGCTCGATCTCGGCGGCAGTCATGTGATTCTGTCCACTGATCCAATAACAGCCGCCGGAGCAGACGCAGGCCGACTGGCGGTCATCGTCTCCTGCAACGATGTGGCCGCGTCGGGGGGTGAGCCAGTGGGAGTCCTGCTCACCATAATTCTTCCCTCCGGGGCAACGGCGGAGGATTTGCAGCAGATCATGACTAGGGCGCACGAGACGGCGAAGGAACTGTCTGTTGAGATCATCGGTGGACACACCGAGGTAGTTCCTCATGTCACACAGCCCATTCTGTCGGCCACCGCAGTGGGGAAAGCCTTCGAGGACGCGGTGCACTGGCCGATACTCAGCTCCTCCAGTGAAGAGGGAGATGCCCTCATTCTGACCAAGACCGCAGGTATTGAAGGGACAGCCATACTCGCGGCGGACTTCGCAGATATTCTGCGGCAACAGGGGGTATCCGACGATGTCCTGACAGAGGGCGAGTTGATGGGCAGGGATATCAGCGTGGTGTGCGATGCCCGCATTGCCGCCGGCGCCGGGGCAAGGGCCATGCACGATGTTACCGAGGGGGGCGTTCTCGGGGCTGTCTACGAGATGATAATTGCAGCTCAGTGTGGTGCGATAATCTATGAGGACCAGATTCCCATTGCCGACTGTACCCGGGAAATATGTGCCCTCATGGATCTCGATCCCCTGCGTTTGATTTCCAGCGGGGCTCTTCTCATAGCGGCGGCTCAGGACTCTGCCGTCACTGATGCGCTGAACAGGGCCGGAGTCCCTGCCTGTGTCATCGGGAAGGTCACCGCAGATGGGGGAGTGATGCTCCGACAGGGGATTCCCGGTGGCGGTGAGACGATGACGCCGGTCCGTCCTCCCGGTCGGGACGAGATATGGCGCGCTTACGCCCGTTTCCGCGCACAGGATGTGCCGGGGGAATAGATCGACAATTTGCGACCTATTTCCCGGGAAATATTATTCGCACAGGTCTCCTTGCATTCCAGAGGCAGTTGCATTATATTGAAGTACAATACGAAACGCACCCATGATCAGGCAGTATCTCTCTGACGGCCACAGAGAACCGGGTTGCTGTGAACCGGCGTCGTGGGACAGGTACTTTCCACCTGGGAGGTTCCGGTGAGGGCACTGCCCAGAGCCGGACGGTAGGACCCGATAGCGTCCCCGAGACGGGCCTGGTCTTCCGGGCCAACCGGGGTGGCACCGCGGGCATACTGCTCGTCCCTAATGGGACGGGTTCTTTTTTTATAGATGGCACATGAGGAAGGAGTGCAAATCGTGCAAAGGGGTTCAATGGATGGTATTGTCGAAGTGGCCCACCGGGCTCACCAGATGAGACTCACTCCCGGCACCTCGGGCAACATCAGCGTCAGAAGCCCGGGTGATGGAGGGCCTGAGTTCATGATCTCAGCCTCCGGTGTTTCCCTGGGATTTCTGGATCGCAATCACATGGTGTCATTTCCTCCCGCCAGCGGTGAAGAACTGCAGCCTTCTTCCGAGATCCGGCTTCATGCCGCCCTGTACCGGGTTCTCCCGCAGGCCAACGTTCTACTCCACTATCATGGGACATGGACGATCCTGGCGGGCGAGTCACAACCGGCGGGCGGCACCTGGAGTCCTTCCCTGACCTTGCCAGAGTTTGCCTCGCTTGCACCCGGAGGGGCGGTGCCTGTGGTTTCCCCGGTTCCGGCGGGCAGTGGCGAACTGGCTCAGGAGGCGGCACGTCTGGCCAGCGGGTCCCGGGCATGCGGTCTGATTCTCAGCGGGCACGGTGGCATCACGTGGGGGAGAAGTGCCCGGCAGGCGCTCTTTCACGCTGAGACCCTTGAGAGTGCCGCGAAGATTGATTATCTGATGACCATTCAAAGGGGGATACTTAGATGCTGACGCCGATGAGGTGGACACCGGAGGGCTTCTATCTTCTCGATCAGCGACTTCTGCCGCACGAGGAACGTTGGAACCTGTACGAGACCGTCGAGGAAGTAGCTGAAGCCATACGCAGCATGGTGGTGCGGGGGGCACCGGCGCTGGGATTGACCGCCGCCTACGGTATGGCGCTCGCTGCGAAACGGCTTGTGGAGGGCGAAACGCGAGAGGGATCCTGTGACGCGCCAGTTCAGGAATCGCAGGCTCTGATGAATCCACTACTGAAGGCCGCCACTGTGTTGACCGCCAGCCGTCCCACGGCGGTCAATCTGGAGTGGGCCGTGAAGCTGCAGTTGCAGGTTGCTGCAGAGACGGCGGCAACGGCCGGTCAGGCGGGCGATTTGTACGGGGCTCTCCTTGAGAAGGCGCAGCAGCTCCACGATGAGGACATTCGGGCCAACAGGAATATTGGGCGTCACGGGGCGGGGTTGTTGAGAGACGGAGACCGAGTCCTGACGCACTGCAATGCCGGGGCCTTGGCGACGGGCGGCTATGGTACAGCACTTGGTGTGATCAGGTTTGCTCACCAGGCAGGGATGAATGTCCACGTCTATGCCACGGAGACCCGTCCCTATCTGCAGGGGGCGAGACTCACTGCCTGGGAGCTGGTGCGTGAGGGCATCCCGGTGACGCTGATCGTGGACAGTGCGGCCGGAATGCTGATGCAGAGAGGGGACGTTGATGCCGTCGTGGTTGGTGCTGACAGGATTGCTGCCAACGGTGACACCGCCAACAAGATCGGAACATATCAGCTTGCCCTGGCTGCTCAAGAGAATTCGATTCCCTTCTACGTGGCGGCACCCATATCAACCCTTGATCTTGAGATTCCCGACGGTTCGAGCATCAAGGTGGAGAGGCGAGGCGGGGACGAAGTCACGCGGTTCAAGGGAGAGTCAACTGCGCCGGATATGGTCGAGGCCGTGAACTTCGCCTTTGACATCACCCCGGCGAGATTCATCCGGGGTGTGATCACCGAAAATGGCGTGGCCAGGTCTCCCCTGAAAGAGGGACTGGAGAGGATGAGCCGCGGCAGAGAACCCAACGGAGGTGACACTGATGCTTGATATGAACCGGATCCGCAATGAACCCGAGATTGTTAAGGAAGCCATGCGAGTGAAGGGTGAAGAAGGGGTGGACATTGATCAGCTGCTTGAGTGGGATGCCAGGTGGAGAACCGATCTTCGCGAGCTCGAGATGCTGCGGGCGGAGCGAAACAAGGCGTCGAGGGAGGTCGGCCGCCTCAAGCAACAGGGTGAGGATGCAGAAGAGCTGATCAGCCGCGTGAGGTCTATCAATGAAAGAATATCTGTCCTGGAAGAGGCCGTCTCAAGGGTTCAAGAGAAGATCGACGAGGCGTTGCTGCGCATTCCGAATATCCCCCATCCAGATGTGCCCGTGGGCGAGGGAGAAGAGGAGAATGTGGAGATTCGACGCTGGGGTACACCCAGATCCTTCAGCTTTGATCCGAGAGCGCACTGGGATGTGGGTGTGGAGCTCGGAATTCTGGAGTTCGAACGGGCGGCAAGAATCGCCGGATCCAGATTCAGCTTGTTGAGAGCTGAAGGGGCTCGCCTGGAAAGAGCGCTGATAAACTTTATGCTGGATCTGCACGTCGAACGACACGGATATGTCGAGATCCTGCCGCCCTTCCTGGTGAACCGCGATTGCATGCTCGGTACGGGACAACTACCCAAGTTTGCCGAGGACGTGTTTCGGGTGGAAGGGCATGGTTATTTCTTGGTTCCCACAGCAGAGGTGCCGGTTACCAACATGTACCGTGATGAGATAATCAGCGGCGATGATCTTCCGATGCGGTTTGTCGCCTATTCTCCCTGCTTTCGTTCAGAGGCAGGTGCTGCGGGACGGGATACCCGCGGACTGATTCGACTGCATCAATTCGATAAAGTCGAGCTGGTTCAGTACACTGAACCGGAGAAGTCCTATGAGGCGCAGGAGGAGATACTTCAGCATGCGGAGGCTGTGCTCCAGGAGCTCAACCTTCCGTATCGGGTCGTCCTGATGTGCACCGGGGATTTGGGTTTTGGACAGACCAAGAAGTATGATCTCGAAGTGTGGATGCCAAGCTATGATGATTACGTGGAGATCTCGTCGGTGAGCAACTTCGGAGATTTTCAGGCGCGCCGGGCAAACATCCGCTTCCGCCGGGAAGA
>JAWOBW010000199.1:0-6459 GCA_046484105.1 Bacillota bacterium | reverse complement strand
CGTCCCCGAGGAGATTGTTCTGCGGGCATTGAGGAGGTATTGAGGTGAAGATTCTGGTCATAAGCGGTCCAAACCTGAACCTGCTGGGAACCCGCGAGCCGGAGCTGTATGGCCGGAGCACGGTGGCCGACGTGGAGGAGAGGCTGGCGGGGTTGGCGGAGGAGATGGGTGTCGAGCTGGAGTGCGTGCAGTCGAACTCGGAGGGTGAGCTGATCGATCACATCCACCGGGCGGGGAAAGAGGCGGACGGCATTGTCATCAACCCGGCCGCCTACGGCCACTATAGCATCGCGATGCGCGACGCCCTGGCCGCGGTATCGGCACCGGCGGTGGAGGTGCATATGACCAATGTGCACGCGCGGGAGGACTTCCGCGCCCGGTCGGTGGTGGCTCCCGTCTGCGCTGGTGGCGTCTGGGGGTTCGGTGCGGCCGCGTATGAATGGGGGCTCAGGGCCCTGGTGGATGCTATCGAGAGAGGGATCGCCTGATCTGTCGCCGCCCCCCGGCGTCGGCCGCTGCCAGCGGGTGGAATGATGGCCTCTAATTGGATAAGATGAATGACGGATGCGGGCAGTTTCTGTCGTTTGAGGGGACCAGTCATGCGGATCATCGCCGGAGAGTTCCGCGGGTTTGTCATCGCCGCCCCCCGGGGGAGTGAGGTCCGGCCGACTTCGGACCGGGTGAGGGAGGCTGTCTTCAACATGCTTCGGGACGCGGTCCAGGGGGTGGGGGCGTTAGACGTGTTCGCCGGGAGCGGAGCGATGGGCCTGGAGGCGCTCAGCCGCGGGGCCTCGGACTGCCTGTTCGTGGACCGTTCCGCCGCCTCATGTCAGGTCATACGCCGGAATGTGAAGAAGCTGAATGTTGAGGACCGGTGCAGGGTTTGCCACGGCGACGTGGAAGGATTTCTTCGGCGCCCCGTTGCCCCGCGCGACCGGGGCCACTACCGTGTAGTTTTCATCGATCCCCCGTATGCCTCGGGGCTGGCCGGAAGGACCCTGTGCCGGCTGGCCGGTTGGCCGGGGCTCGGGACGGATGCCCTCCTGGTGGTGGAGAGCTCGCGGAACGACGCCGCCCTGGACGAGGGAGAGTGCCCGTGTGACGGCATGATTGCAGTGAGAAGACGCATGTACGGCAACACAGCAATCACTATCGTACGCCATACTGGAAGGAGGGATGCCGCCGATGCAGAAGAGGGCGATGTGTCCCGGCAGCTTTGATCCCATCACCTGTGGTCACATTGACATCATAAGCCGTACGGCGCGGATCTTTGATGAGGTGATCGTCACCGTCTTTGATAATCCGAACAAGGAGCACTTCTTCCCCTGCTCGGAGCGCATCAGGATGGCCAGGAGCAGCCTGAAGTCAATACCCAATGCCGTCGTGGAGAGGGGAGAGGGGTTGCTGGTGGAGTATGCTCGCAAGAGGGGGATTGGCGTGGTGATCAAGGGTCTGCGCGCCGTCTCCGACTTCGAGTACGAGTTTCAGATGGCGCAGATGAACCGCACCATTGCCAATCACGTCGAGACCCTGTTCATGATGACGAGACCGGAGCACTCCTACCTCAGCTCCAGCATTGTCAAGGAACTGGCCGGGCTGGGGGCGGATGTGAGTGAGATGGTGCCACCCGAGGTGACGGAGGCTTTCAGGGAGCGGGCTGCGAAGACCTGAGGAGGGTCGGACATACAGTTCTCCAGTGGGAGGCAGGGAAATGAAGCAAGATCTGTGGAGCATCATAGAGGAATTGGAGGCCGTGGTGGCGGACGGGATGCACATCCCTCTCAGCGACCGCGTGATGGTGAGTGAGGAGGAGATGTTCGCGCTCATCGACGAGCTGCGGTCGGTGCTGCCCGGGGAGCTCACCCGGGCCAGGAGTGTGGTGGAAGAGAGCGACCGCATCCTGGGGCAGGCCCGCACCGAGGCGGAGAGGATCATCGATGAGGCCCGCTCCTACTCCGACGAGATGACGGCGGAGTCCAGCATTGCTGCCCGGGCGGAGGAGGAGGCGGCCCAGACCGTGCAGCAGGCCGAGGAGATGGCCCACAAGACGCGGGTCGAGGCGCACCGGTACGCGGACGAGGTGCTCGCCAAGCTGCAGGGCATTCTCGAGAAGGCCACCGGCACCATCGCCGAGAGTCGGGACGGGCTCAGGAAGATGCCGCAGGTGTCCAGGGACCAGGTGGCCGCGGCCGGTCCCGGCAGCGGGAGCTCATCTCGCGGCGCGGAGGGAGCATACCGCCGCTCCAAGGCCGAGAAACAGGGCTGAGACGAGCATGAAGCGGTGGGTTGAGGCGGTTGCTATCTCCGTCCAGGTCATCGCCGACAGCTGCAGCGGGTGGGCGGCAAGGGCCGGGACCGCCGCCGACAGTGCCGCTCCCAGGGCGGGGGCCAGGGGCAGAAGCAGCCAGGTGACGACTCCGGCCAGAACGCCGTGAATCAGGCGGCTGAACATATACGGAACTACGTTGATGTCGGTGTCGTGCAGGAGGGCGGCGACCTGGGCGTGCACGGATAGGCCGCTCCAACCGATGATGGCGCCGGCTGCGATCAGTCGGTCGGCCAGGTCGGCCGGGGCTGCACCCGCGGCCTGGCAGCCCAGGGTGATCTCAAAGGCACCGCGGGTGATGGCTGAGGCCAGCTGGGATGACATGTTCACCAGGGCGAGCACCCCGGTGAAGACGGCTCCGAGCAGGTCGATTAGGAAGGTGGTCTCCAGCACGCTGATCACCACCGAGAGAAGGATTATGAACCCTCCGATGATCAGGAGGGTGTCGATGGATTTTCTGACTGCATCCCCCAGGATACTGCCCAGCGGTCGGCCGTCCCTCTCGCGGGCCTCGAAGAGGGCGCGGATGGCCCTGGCATACAGGGGCGCGTACGCGGGCCCCTTTGCTGAGCTGGGCTGGATGGTTCTCGGGGCACTGGGGGCATGGAAGCGTATGATGAGTCCGTTGATGAGGGCGGTGATGTAGTGGGCGATCATGATGAGAGCCGCGACGTCCGGGTTTCCGAACATGCCGACTGCCACGGCGCCTGACATGAACAGCGGATCGGCGGTGTTCGCCGCAGACACCAGCCGTTCCCCCTCGTACTTGTTGAGCATTGACTCCCGGCGCAGGTTGCCGGTCAGCACCGCTCCTATGGGATAGCCGGAGGCCAGTCCCATTGCCAGTACGAAGGAGCCGCAGCCGGGGACGTTGAACAGGGGTCTCATCACGGGTTCCAGCACCACCCCCATGGCGTGAACCACGCCCAGCCCCAGGAGTATCTGGGAGCCGATGAAGAAGGGAAGCAGGGCGGGGAATACTACACCCCACCAGACCTCGAGGCCGTCGACGGCGGCCTGGAAGGCGACGTTGGGTTTGAGTACCATGCTGAGGACTGCGGTGATGGCGATGACACAGAGGACTGCCGTGCTGATCTTGCCGCCTGTCATTGCTCCCACCCCCATCGGCATTGATAGTAATATGAGCTGAATCCGCGTTTAGAACGTTGAGGGGATGATGACGATGGGTCGCTGCAGAGCCGCACTGCCTTACATCAGGAGGGCGGTCGTGGTACTCGGCGTCGCTGCAATCTTCTGGTTCGTCCCCAGTGGCTACGTCCTCAACATGCCCGGTTCGGCGATAGACGTCGCCCCCATGATCATCATCGAAGGCGAGGAATACAGCGGCCAGCAGGGGGTGATGCTGACAACAGTGTTCACCCGGGAGGCGAACCTGGCGGTCGCCCTGTTCGGCCTCGCCTATCCGCGAGCGGAGCTGCGACCGCGGAGCCTCTACCTGCAGGAGGGGGAGGATTTCGAGGAATACTTTGAGCGCACGAAACAGATGATGCTGGAGAGCCAGAATGTGGCCAAGTACGTGGCCCTGCGCGAGGTGGGGGTGGAAGCAAGGATCGATGGGGACGGGGTGGAGGTGGTCTCGGTGACGGAGGATTCTCCGGCGCGCGGGACGCTGTTTCCCGGGGACGTCATCATCGCGGCCGGAGGGGTTGACACGGCCATCACTGACGACCTGCTCTCAGTCGTCGCCTCCCGTTCTCCCGGCGACCGGCTGGAGCTGCTCTTCGAGCGGGAGGGGCAGAGACACGAGGCGGTCGTGCTGTTGATGGCGGCTGATGATGATCCAAACCGTCCCCTAATCGGCATCGGCGTGGTGACCCGGGATCCCATGTATGTCTTCCCGCGGGACATCGACATCGATGCGGGGACGATCGGGGGACCCTCCGCGGGGTTGGCTTTCACCCTGGAGCTCATCGACCGTCTCCTTCCGGAGCGGTCGCTGCTGAGTGGGCTGAGAGTTGCCTGCACCGGGACGGTCAACACCAGGGGAGAGGTGGGCAGTGTGGGTGGGGTGGCCATGAAGGTCTGGGCCGCCAGCCGGGCCGGGGCCGATCTGTTCATCGTGCCCCGCTCCAACTACAGCGATGCCCTGGAGGCGGGGGCGGATCTGGAGATTGTGCCGGTTGACACCGTCGAGGACGCGGTGGAGGCCGTGCGCGGGCGATCTGCCCGGCGCCTCGGGGACGAGCTCCGCCCCGCGGCGTGACGGCGGGGGCTCGTTGAACTCGGGGGACGCAACCGGTACAATGATGTAGTGATAAGTGGGAGTGTGAGTGACATCATGAACATGCAGATATCGGTGGAGTCGATATGGAATGAACCCGGGGGATGCGTTCACTGCGATCTGCTGATTGACATACCCCCCTTTCACCTTCGCGGCGTCCTGATGAAGGTGATGGAGGGTTCAACCGTGGCTCTTGACGTCTGCAGGACCGGGGAAGGATGGTATCTGACCGGCCGGGGAGAGGCCGCCGTCGCGGGCAGATGCAGCCGCTGCCTGGGAGCGGTCCAGATGACAATTCCGGTGGACTTTTCTGTCGAGATCCGGGATGAGACCCGGGGCGATCGAGGTGAGGAACCGCCGTCCGACGAGGTGATTCCGCGAATGACCCGCGACGGCCGCATCGAGGTGGGAGAGAGAGTGCGCGAGGAGATCATCCTCGGCATACCGCTGAAGATCCTGTGCGATCCGGACTGCCGCGGACTGTGTCCCGTGTGCGGTGTCAATCTGAATGAGACCACCTGTGATTGCGAACCGGAGCCGGGGGATCCCCGCCTGGCCGCCCTGCAGAAGCTGAAGGAAAAGATGATTGAAGGATGACGAATTAGGAAGCAGGTGAGATTCGTGGCTGTTCCCAAGAAGAAGCATTCCCGGGCCCGTCGGGACCGGCGCCGCGCCCAGACAAAGGTGACAGTGCCCCAGCTGACAGAGTGTCCGCGTTGTCACGAGATGAAGAGGCCCCATCACGTCTGCCCCAACTGCGGATACTACAAGGGGCGCATGGTCACATCCGGCTGATTCTCAGAACATCATGTTCAGGTCGCGCCCCCGAATGCCCCCGGGGGCGCTGCTTCTTTCGGCGGTGCAAAACAAAGATGAACCCGCTGAGTATAATAAACTGCGAAGTAGCGCATCAGTGGGAGGGTGTCTGTAATGGCCGAGTCCAGGGTCATCTCCATCGGCGTCAGGGATCAGGCGGGACAGATAAGCCGGCGCCTGATGCGAGAGGTGAGTCGGTGCAGAGGCGGCGGTTCCGGAGCCGAGTTGAAGAAGAGGGAAGAGGGAGAGATTACCGTCATCAGTCTCGATTTTTCCGCCGCGGCGGAGGGTGAGGTGCGCGAAACCCTGTACTGCGTGGCCAACGCCCTCTCGGACGCGATAGTCAATGGCTGGGAGCCGGTGCTCATACGGGACATCCTGGACCGCGAGTATGGCTTTCTGGACGTGGGAGAGAGGGTGCACGTGGTTCAACAGGTCAACGGCGAGATGAGTCCCGGGGGCGAAATGACCCGCTACAAGATCCGCCGCAAGGGGGTGGTCCTGGAGCGCCTCTTTGAATACCTGGAGAGCAATGACCACCTTTCCGTGGACGGGTTTGTCGCCTTCCGCCTGCAGGACTACGTCGAGGCTCTCACCCACAGAATAGACGAGTCGGTCAACGATCTTCTGGTCGCGCAGGAATACGCCCAGTGGACCCAGCTGTTGCGCGACCTCTCCCTTCCCGACCTGGACTCACCCGAGATCGTGCACGCCTTCTTCGATCCAGAGCGCGGGTGGGAGCTGCGCGATGCCGACGGGTGCGCCCTCAGGGACCGGCTGCTGGGGGAGTACAGCTGGTGGTATGTGCAGAAGGGTCTGGATCATCCCGATCTTCTCATCACCAGCCTCATCATGCTGCGCCCGAAGAGCATCGTGGTGCACGATCCCTGGGAGATCGGGGATCACCTGGGCGTGGTTTCCTCGCTGGAGGACATCTTCCTCGATCGCCTCCAGGTGTGCCCCGGATGTCCCCATTGCGACTCCGACGAGTGAATGTGCCCCGTCCATCTGATATAATACTGCCAGCCTGACACTGATGGCTGGGGGTATTTCATGGCGCAGACGGCCGGCCGGC
>JAWOBW010000168.1:0-4405 GCA_046484105.1 Bacillota bacterium | reverse complement strand
CTCAAGGAAGCCATAGATACTCTCATAATTATTCCCAATGATTGCCTGCTAAAGGTGGTAGAGAAGAAGACTTCCATAGTGGATGCCTTCAGCATCGCCGACGACGTCCTGCGTCAGGGGGTGCAGGGCATTTCTGACCTCATTGCCGTGCCGGGACTGATCAATCTCGATTTCGCCGACGTGCGGGCGATCATGATGGGAACCGGCACTGCCCTCATGGGCATCGGCACCGCCTCGGGGGACAACAGGGCGGCGGAGGCCGCGCGAAACGCAATCTCCAGTCCCCTTCTGGAGGCCTCGATAGACGGGGCCAAGGGAGTGCTGTTGAACATAACGGGAGATCCCTCTCTCGGCCTTCTCGAGGTCAACGAGGCGGCCGAACTGATTCGTGAGGTGGCGGAGAAGGAAGCCCACATCATCTTCGGCGCGGCCATCGACGAGTCACTGGAGGATGAGTTGAGGGTGACGGTCATAGCCACCGGTTTTGGTGGGAAGAGGCGCCCGGTCGAGGGGGAATTTGACGAGCTGACAATGAAGCCCTTCGCGGCGGACGAGGATGAACTGGACATTCCCGCTTTTCTGCGCCGACGCAGCATACGGGATCTCTGAACCTCCCCGCGAATCCGGGTTCTGAGGCGACGGGCTGTGCCGCCCCCTCGAAGTGACCGGTCCCGGGTGCCGATGTGAAGCTGGCCGGCTGCCCGGGCGGTTTGTCCTGCTATCGCATAAGAGGTGGTGCCCGCGTTTGACCGGTGCGGGTCCGCCGCAACGAGAGGCGGTGTGCGCGATGCGCCCGGCCGGATCAGTCGCGTCGGTCGCGGATGCCCCGAGGTCCGGCCCTCCCCGGCTGGTCGCCGGGCCATCATTCCCTCACCTTTCGAGCCGATCTGCCCCCACGCCGTCGACACCCTTCAGCAGAAAGCTGTCACCGGGTGGTCATATAATGGAGCCGTCGGGACTATCTATTAGGTATGTCCTCTCCATCACCGTTGAAGGTGCGGTTGTGCGCTGGGCAGGCCACCCCGGGAGGGCCATTGTGGGGGAGATCTTTCTCGATGTTTACATGATAGTCAACTTTACGCTGAACTATGCCCTTCTGTACGCGACTGCGCTCGCGGCCGGCCGACGCACGGCCGCGGGCAGGCTCGTCGCAGCCTCGGGCCTGGGAAGCATCTACGCTCTTGGGTACCTGTATCCGCGCCTGGCGCCCATGTACGGGGTCGGCGGCATTCTACTGACCGCCGCCCTGATGGTGATGATCGCCTTCCATCCCCTGCGGGGGGGAAGGGACGTGGTCCTGCTGCTTCCCTTCCTCGGGCTGGCCGTATTCGGGGGAGGCGCCGGCCTGCTGCTGGCCGGGTCTGCGGGTGCAGGGGCCGCGGCCGGCATGTCCGCCGCGGACCTGGTGATCATTGCCATCCTCATTCTACTCTCGGGTTATGCCATCCGCCGCGGGCGGACTCGCGGTGAGATTTCGCCCGGGCTGCTGGCGGAGGTCAGGGTGGAGGTTGAGGGCAGGAGCGTCACCTGTCGCGGCCTGATTGACTCGGGCAATCGAGTGGTGGACCCGATCAGCGGTGACCCCGTCATCATCGTGGAATACGGGGTGATTCGGGATCTTCTGCCCCTGGGCTGGCGGCAGATGGCTGCGGGTCTGGAGGGGGCCAGTTGGGGTGACGGACCCGCATCTTCGGGTGGATGGGACAGGAGGCTGCGCATACTGCCCTTCCGGGCCCTGCAGGGTTCCGGGGGCATCATGCCCGGAATGCGTCCGGATGCAGTGGTGATCCGGGGAGCAGCTGAGACCAGGGTGACTGACGTCGTAATCGGCATCACCCGGGAGGCATTGAGCGACCGCGGGGAGTACCGGGCTCTCATACCTGCACATCTGAGCTGGGGGAGATGATTTCATTGGAGGAATGGACGCGACGGTTCTGGAGATGGTTGTCCGGGTGGGTGCGGGCTGTTCTGCGATCCCTCGCGAGGGAGATTCACTATCTCACCGGGGGCAGCACTCTCCCGCCTCCGTTGAGCAAGCGGGAGGAAGAACGGCTCATCGAGGACCTGAGGGAGGGCGATGAGGAGGTTCGGCAGACCCTCATTGAGAGGAATCTCAGGCTGGTGGTCTACATTGCGCGCAAGTTTGACAGTTCGGGGGTGAACGTGGAGGATCTGGTCAGCATAGGAAGCATCGGCCTCATAAAGGCGGTCAATACCTTCGATCCCGAACGGGGGATCAAACTCGCGACATATGCATCCAAGTGCATTCAAAACGAGATCCTCATGTTCCTGCGCAGAAACAGCAGGGTGCGAACGGAGATCTCCCTGGATGAACCCCTGAACGTGGACTGGGACGGAAACGAGCTCCTGCTTTCTGACGTCCTGGGAACGGATTCGGACACCATCTACCGCGAGATCGAGCACCGGGTGGACCAGCTGCTCCTGCGGGACGCGCTCTCCAATCTGGCCCACCGGGAGCGCAAGATTGTCCAGCTCCGCTTCGGCCTGGCCGATGGCGTGGAGCGCACGCAGAAGCAGGTGGCCGATTCCCTCGGGATCTCGCAATCGTACATCTCGCGCCTGGAGAAGCGGATCATCAGGCGCCTGCGGGAAGACATCGTGAACGTTCAGTGACCTGTGACCGGATGCGCGGGGGCGGTTTCCTCTGCTGCCGTCGCCGCGCATCCGGCAGCGGCGGGCTTCACACTACCAGAACGGCGCGCCCCTCGCACCGTTGCCAGTGCCGTCGGCCCGTCTCCCCTCCGACGAGGAGGGGTGTTCAACTTCCGAATTCCTCCCGCACTGATCCTGCAGAGGGTGGTCACATCCTCAATCCACAGCGTTCTGGCAAAGCTCACCGGTCTCGGAAGGTGGGTGATGCGCACGCACTGCGGCCGATGAGCTCTGGGGCCAGCGAAGCAATTATTGACAGCCCGGGCTGGCTCCCAGTATGGTTGAATCATCAGACTGGGCGACAGACTGCCAGTCCCCGGTGACCAGGGACTGGCCCCCGGCGCGGATGAGCTTCCGCGCGGGACGATGAGGAGTCCGATGACAGCCCCGCGGAGAATAGAACTGTGCAGCGATCATGAGGATTGGGCGTGCCCTCAATTGAGGAGTAGGGCGGTTGATATGATGGGATCTGTCGTTGTGGTGGATGGCCTGCGTAAACGGTACCGCGATCTCACCGCGGTGGACGGTGTTTCCTTCGAAGTCCGCTCGGGTGAAATCTTCGGAATGGTTGGCCCCAACGGTGCGGGCAAGACCACGACCGTGGAATGCATGGAGGGTCTCCGGAGGTGGGACGAGGGCAGCGTGCGGGTTCTCGGCCTGCGTCCACAGGAGGACCGCCGGGAGCTGATGGAGCGCATAGGCATTCAGTTTCAGACCAGCGCCCTGCCGCCCCGCGTCCGGGTGCGAGAGGCCATGGACCTCTTCAGTTCCTTCTACCGGCGAACGACCGACTGGCGCCAGTTGCTCGAACAGGTCGGCCTCCGGGAGAAGGAGCATGCGTCCTTCGGTGAGCTGTCCGGAGGACAGAAGCAGCGGCTCTTCGTGGCCCTGGCCCTGATCAACGATCCGGAACTGGTGTTCCTCGACGAGCTGACCACGGGTCTGGACCCGCAATCCCGTCGGGCCATGTGGGACCTGGTGGCCGGAGTCCGGAGACGGGCGAACACAGTCTTTCTGACCACGCACTACATGGAGGAAGCGGAGCACCTGTGTGATCGGGTTGCCATCATGGATCACGGTCAGATTGTGGCCCTGGACACTCCCGCCAACCTGATCGCCTCGCTCGGCGGTAAGCATTGCGTGGTACTGGAGGTGGGGGGGACATTTGACCGGACTGCATTCGAGGGCCTGCCGGGCGTCAGCCGGGTGGAGGAGGCCGGCGGGCGAGTCACAGTCTATGGCGAGAGGGAGGGCCTGGTCAGTGCCGTGGTGAATGCACTGGAAAAGAGGGGGATTCCCTTTCGCAACCTGCGCACGGAGGACCCGTCACTGGAGGATGTATTCCTGGCGCTGACCGGAAGAGAAATGAGGGGATGATATGCCGCGGCTGCAGGCATTGGGCAAACTGATCAGGGTTCAGGCGTTGCTCTTTCTGCGGGACCCACTTTCGGTGTTCTTCACCCTGCTCTTCGCGCCGGCCTTTCTCGTGATGTTGGAAGTGGCCGCACCGGTGTCCGGTGCCGCAGACCTGGGCATCCATGTGCCGGGTTATGCGGCCATCGTCATCGGCACCAAGGGCGTATCCCGCCACAAACAATGCTGTCAGCGACACCACCCATATGCAACGCTTCCTATCAATCATCCATCGAGTCATCGCGGTCTCCTTTTTGTATATCCTGGACTCTTGCGAAATGTTTTTCGCGCGAGTCGGTTTCAGTGTTCGGTGTTCGGT
>JAWOBW010000074.1:0-7611 GCA_046484105.1 Bacillota bacterium | reverse complement strand
GGGCGACAACATCCAGATGCGGGTGCAGTTGATCACCCCGATAGCGATCGAGGAGGGTGTTCGTTTCGCCATCCGCGAGGGTGGACGGACCGTGGGTGCCGGCGTCGTCACATCAATTAACGAATGATAGCAGCGCAACTGCTGCTATGAAAGGGAGGGACACACATGGCTGGACAGAAGATACGAATCCGATTGAGAGCTTTCGATCACGAAATCCTCGATCAATCGGCTGATCAGATCGTCGGCACGGCATCCCGCACGGGTGCCAGGGTGTCCGGCCCCGTCCCGTTGCCCACGGAGCGCTCGGTGTATACGGTGCTGAAGGCTCCGAATGGGGAGAAGGATCTTCGTGAGCAGTTTGAGCTTCGCACGCACAAACGGCTCATAGATATCCTCAATCCGACACCTCAGACGGTCGATGCCCTGATGCGCCTTGATCTGCCTTCGGGTGTGGATATCGAGATCAAGCTATAGAAAGTCGACCGATGGGAGGTGGCCCAATGGGCAAAGGGATCCTGGGCAAGAAGTTGGGCATGACGCAGGTATTTGACGACGAGGGGCGTGTGGTGCCGGTCACAGTCATCGAGGCCGACTCGTGCGTCGTCGTTCAGGTGAAGACGGAGCAGACCGACGGATACAGTGCCGTCCAGATAGGTTTCGAGAAGAAGTCAGAACGCGCGGCCAATCAGCCGGAGACGGGTCATTTCAGGCGCGCGGGCGTCGAGCCCCGCAGGCATCTGCGGGAATTTCGTGGCGACTGGCCCGACGCTGAACCCGGCCAGGAGGTGGGACCGGAGATGTTCTCACCCGGTGAACGGGTCAGGGCGAGAGGAATCTCGCGCGGCAAGGGATTTGCCGGCTCGATAAAGAGACATGGATTCAGCCGTGGCCCCATGTCACACGGCTCGAGGTATCACCGGGGGCCCGGCTCTCTCGGCGCTTCAGCCTTTCCGGCGCGGGTGTATCCCGGGCGCAAGCTGCCTGGGCGCATGGGTTCAGACACGGTCAGTGTTCGCGGACTCGAGGTTGTGCGGGTTGATCCCGAGCGGGGTCTTCTGCTATTGAAGGGTTCGGTTCCCGGCCCCAAAGGTGGAATTGTAGAGATAGAGAAAGATCGAAGCTAAGCGAGGAAAGGGGGCGAGATCGTGTCGACAGTACCCCTTCGTGACAGAGGCGGCAATGAAGTGGGAGAGATTGAAATCCGTTCGGATGTATGGGGGGTAAAGGTGAACGAGGCCCTGCTGCATCAGGCGGTGGTCACGTACCTGGCCAACCAGCGCGTCGGATCTGCCTCGACCAAGGGACGGGCAGAGGTTCGGGGCGGCGGGCGCAAGCCATGGCGTCAGAAAGGCCTGGGGCGGGCCCGTCACGGGAGCATCCGGTCACCGATCTGGACCGGGGGCGGAATCACCTTCGGACCCAAGCCGAGGGACTTTCGCAAGTCGATGAACAGAAAGGCCCGGCGCAGTGCTCTGAAGTCGGCGCTCTCGGCCAGCTGCGAAAAGAGTGCAGTCACGTTCCTGGACGGTCTGGAGCTCCAGATGCCCAGGACTAAGGAGATTGTGTCAATGCTGGAGGCCCTGGATCTGGCCGGCAGCAAGGTGCTGATCGTGGTACCGGAAAGCGATGATATTCTGTATCGTTCCGCCCGGAACATTCCCGGTGTGAGCGTGGCCCGGGCGCAGGATCTGAATGTCTACCAGGTGCTCAACTGCGACAACCTCCTGGTATTCGGTGATGCGGTGCCGGTGATCGAGGAGGTGCTGGGAGATGGCTGATGCCAGGGATGTGATCATCCGGCCCGTGGTCAGTGAGCGGAGTATGCTGGATGTCGAGGAGCGGAAATACACTTTTGTGGTCGATCGTCGCGCCAACAAGTTCCAGATCAGGCAGGCAATCGAGGAACTCTTCGGGGTCGAAGTGGAGAAGGTCAATACCATGCGGATGCTGGGCAAGATGCGCCGCATGGGACTGTCCCTCGGCAGACGTCCGAGCTGGAAGAAGGCCATAGTTAAACTGGCCCCCGGCAGCGAGATTGATTTCTTCGAGGGTATGATGTAGAGGCGCATCGATGGAGGTGAGCAGATTGCCGATCAAGAAATTCAAACCCACTTCCGCGGGAAGACGTCACGCGATCATTAACAGGCCCGAGGTCAGTAATGAGGGGCCGGAGCGATCGCTGCTGGCGGGCAAGTCCAGGAAGTCCGGGGGGCGCAACAACACCGGGAGGATGACCGTCAGGCACCAGGGCGGGGGGCACAAGCGGCTCTACCGCATAATCGATTTTCGCCGGGACAAGGATGGCATTCCGGGCCGGGTGGCCCGGCTGGAATACGATCCCAACCGGAGTGCGAACATCGCCCTGCTGCACTATGTGGACGGTGAGAAGGCATATATCCTGGCTCCGGCCGGGCTGAAGCCCGGCGATGTGGTGGAGTCCGGTCCTGATGCCGACATCAAGCCCGGGAACGCCCTGCCGCTCAGGGCTATTCCCACCGGCACCGTGATCCACAATGTGGAACTGAAGCCCGGGCGGGGAGGCCAGCTCAGCCGGGCTGCGGGAGCCGGCGCCCAGCTGGTGGCCAAGGAAGGGACGCTGGGGCATGTGCGTCTGCCCTCAGGAGAGACCAGATTGGTGCCGCTGGATTGCCGCGTCACCGTGGGGCAGGTTGGAAACGTGGAACACGAGAATCAGGTCAGCGGGAAGGCCGGCAGGAGCCGGTGGAAGGGCGTGCGTCCCACTGTTCGGGGCACGGTCATGAACCCCGCAGATCACCCGCACGGGGGCGGCGAGGGCAAGTCGTCCATCGGCAGGCACCCGGTCACTCCGTGGGGCAAGCCCGGTCAGGGCAAGAAGACGCGAAAGCGGAACAAGTACTCCGATAAGTATATCGTGCGTCGCAGGAAAAAGAAGAGGAGGTGAACCTCCGTTGGGCAGGTCATTGAAGAAGGGCCCGTATGTGGATGAGAGGCTGCTGCGCCGGATCAGGGAGATGGATGAGAGGGGCGAGAAGCAGGTCCTTCGCACCTGGTCGAGAGACTGCACCATAGTTCCGGAGATGGTCGGTCACACCATTGCAGTTCACGATGGACGACGGCACGTGCCCGTCTACATCATCGAGGACATGGTCGGCCACAAGCTGGGAGAGTTTGCTCCCACCAGAACCTTCCGGGGACATGGACACCGCACCCGCACCGAGCGCACGGTCAGGGTCCATTAGAGGAGGTTGAAGGGGACATGGAACAAAGCGCGAGGGCCTCAACGCGGCACGTGAGAATAGCACCGCGCAAGGCGAGAGCGGTGATGGACCTGGTGCGGGGAAAGCCCGTCGATGAGGCGCTGGCGATTCTCCGCCACACGCCGCGGCGGGGAACCGAGGTCATAGAGAAGGTACTGAATTCCGCCATCGCCAATGCGGTCAACAATTTTGATCTGGATGAGGATATCCTTTACGTGGCTGAGGGTGTTGTCAATGAGGGCGCCACCATGAAGAGATGGAGGCCGCGGGCCAGAGGTCTCGCCGCGCCCATTCTCAAGCGAACCAGCCACATCGAGATCGTCGTGGCAGAGAGGGAGGAGGTGTAGGTTTGGGTCAGAAGACACATCCCAAAGGTTTTCGCCTGGGCGTCATAAGAGATTGGGATTCCCGGTGGTTTGCCGACAAGGACCGGTTTGCCGACCTGGTTCACGAGGACTACCAGATTCGGCGTCACATCAAGACCAAGATGTATGACGCGGGTATACCGCGGATCGAGATCGAGCGGGCGGCGGCACAGGTCAAGATCACCGTTCACGCCGCCAGGCCGGGTATGGTCATCGGGCGGGGCGGATCTCTAGTTGATGCTCTCCGGCGCGATCTTGAGAAGATGACCGGGAATCAGATGAACCTGCGTATCGTGGAGGTCAGCAGGCCAGACATCAATGCTCAGTTGGTGGCCGAGGGCGTCGCCGAGCAGCTGGAGCGGCGGGTTTCCTTCCGGCGCGCCATCCGCCAGGCAATTCAGCGGGCCATGCGAGAGGGAGCCGAGGGCTGCAAGATCATGGTGTCCGGGCGTCTCGGTGGCGTGGAGATGGCGAGACGGGAGTGGCAGGCGGAGGGTTCGGTTCCGCTGCACACCCTGAGGGCGGACATTGACTACGGGTTCGCGGAAGCCAAGACCACCTACGGAACCATTGGAGTCAAGACCTGGATATATAACGGGGACGTGATCCCAGAGGCTCGAGATGAGGACGAGGGGGCTGCATCCGATGTTGATGCCAAAACGGGTTAAGTACCGCAGGCAGCACCGGGGCAGGATGAAGGGAAAGGCCCGCCGCGGTGCCGAGGTCATGTACGGTGAGTATGGCCTTCAGGCCCTCGAACCCGGCTGGATCACCGACCGGCAGATCGAGGCGGCGAGAGTCGCCCTCACGCGCCGGATTCGGCGCGGTGGGAAGGTGTGGATCAAGATCTTCCCCGACAAGCCGGTCACGAAGAAGGCGGCTGAGACCAGGATGGGCAAGGGCAAGGGTGCCCCGGAATACTGGGTGGCCGTGGTGAAACCGGGGAGGATCCTGTTCGAACTGGCCGGGGTCTCTGAAGAGCTCGCCCGGGAAGCCATGACCCTGGCGGCGCACAAGCTGCCCATCAAGGCGCGCTTCGTGAAGCGTGAGGACGGTGATGGGGCAAATGAAGGCTGAGGACATCCGGGAGATGAGCGATGCGGAAATCGAACGCCGGATCCGCGATCTCAAGGAGGAGCTGTTCAATCTCCGGTTTCAGAATGCTACGGGACAGCTGGACAATCCAGTGCGCATGCGCACCGTCAAGAGAGACATCGCCCGCCTGAAGACGGTGGAGCGAGAGAGACAGCTGGCCCAGGAGGCTCGGGCTTGAGGGGAGGATGCTGATGGTCGCAGGTGACAATCGCGGGAATCCGAAGCTGCGCCGCGGCGTGGTAGTGAGCGACAAGATGGATAAGACTGTTGTGGTCGAGGTCGAAACCAGGCAGCGTCATCCCCTCTACGGTCGCCGGATGCGAAGGACCAACAAGTTCATGGCCCACGATGAGAACAACGAGTGCCGCGTGGGAGACCATGTTGACCTGGTTGAAACCCGTCCGCTGTCCAAGAGGAAGCGTTGGAGGGTGCGGCGGATCGTCCGGCGGGCCCCATGATTTGGAGGCAGGCACAAAGGAGGAAGCGGTATGATTCAAGCCGAGTCACGGTTGAAGGTGGCTGACAACACCGGCGCCAGGGAGATTGGTGTGATCAAGGTTCTGGGGGGCAGCGGACGACGCTATGCCAGAGTGGGAGATATCATCGTGGCATCTGTCAAGGAATCGACGCCGGGTGCGATGGTCAAGGCCGGTGAGGTGGTGCGGGCAGTGATCGTTCGGACCCGGGCGCCGATCAGGCGACCTGACGGCTCAATGATCCGTTTTGACGAGAATGCGGCGGTCATTCTGCGCGATGCGAGCGAGCCCCAGGGCACCCGCATCTTCGGACCCATCGCCAGAGAGCTGCGGGAGAAGAGATTCACGAGGATAATTTCCCTGGCCCCCGAGGTATTGTAGTGGATTCTTTGAGGGAGGGAGGCGGTCTGGATGAGCCGCCCGAAACTGCGGATAAAGACCGGCGATCGGGTCATGGTGATGACCGGAAAGGATAAGGGGAGACGGGGCGAGGTCCTGAGGACCCTTCCCCGAACGGGCAAGCTGATAATTGAGCGAATAAACATCGTGAAGAAACACCAGCGCGCCACCAGAGAGATGATGCAGGGAGGCATCATTGAGCAACCTGCGCCAATGGACGCCTCGAACGTCATGCTTTTGTGCCGCAATTGTGGGGAGCCAACTCGGGTTGGTACCAGGACGCTCTCGTCGGGCCGAAAGGTGAGGTACTGCAAGAAATGCGGGGAGAATATCGACCGGTGAGGAGGCGAGGGGAACGTGGATCCGTTGCAGCAGAAGTATGAGCAGGAAGTGGTGCCGGCCATGATGGACGAATTCGGATACGACAACGGCATGGCAGTGCCGCGCCTGATCAAGATCATGGTGAACATGGGAGTCGGCGAGGGGCGTGAGAACCCCAACGCGCTGGATTCCGCGGTGAAGGAGATGGCACTCATCACCGGTCAACAGCCGATAGTGAACCGGGCGCGCAAGTCCGTGTCCGCCTTTCGCATAAGGCAGGGAGATCCGGTGGGCTGCAGCGTCACCTTGCGCCGCGATCGGATGTGGAGCTTCCTGTCGCGGCTCATAAATGTGGCCCTGCCCCGGGTGCGTGACTTCCGGGGGCTGAATCCCAACTCCTTTGACGGTCGCGGGAACTACTCCACCGGCCTGCGCGAGCAGACGGTGTTTCCCGAAGTGAGTTACGATGACGTTGACGAGATCCGGGGCATGGACGTGACCATAGTGACCTCGGCAGAAACGGATGAGGAATCGAGATTCCTTCTCGGACAGCTGGGGCTGCCGCTCAGACAGGGTTGAGAAGTCACGAGGGAAGGAGGAAAACGTGGCCAGGAAGGCTCTGATTGAAAAGAGCAAGGAAGAGCCGAAGTTCATGACCAGGCAGCGGAATCGCTGCTCCATATGTGGTCGGCCCCGCGGTTTCATCAGGCGCTTCGGCCTGTGCAGGCACTGCCTCCGGGAGCTGGCACACAAGGGCGAGATTCCGGGAGTCAAGAAGGCGTCTTGGTGAACTGTGCTGTGAGTATGAGGGGAGGAGGCTTGACATATGGGCATGACAGATCCGATCGCTGACATGCTGACCCGAATCAGAAATGCGAGTTCCGCCCGTCATGATCACGTCGACGTTCCGGGATCGAAGGTCAAGTGGGCGATTGCGAACATCCTGCAGGAAGAGGGTTATGTTCGCAGCGTGAGCTGGATTGACGATGGAAAGCAGGGTACGGTGCGCATCCATCTCAAGTACGGCCCGGATCGCGAGCAGGTGATCAGTGGGCTGAAGCGAATCTCCAAGCCCGGACTGCGCATTTACGTGGGAAAGGACGAGATTCCCAGGGTATTGGGGGGGCTGGGAGTGGCGATTGTGTCCACCTCCCGGGGGATCATGACCGACCGCCGTGCGCGGGAGAATCTGATCGGCGGCGAGGTACTGGCCTTCGTCTGGTGAGGCTGTCTGAGGAAGAGGAGGTGTGAACAGTGTCCCGGGTCGGGATTCAACCTATCGGCATACCCGAAAAGGTGCAGGTTTCCGTGGAGAAGGACGTGGTGAAGGTCAGCGGTCCGAGGGGCGAGCTCCAGCAGCGAGTTCCCCGGGAAATCACCGTGTCGACGGGTGACGGCCACATTGTGGTGGCGCGGGGTAGTGATGACCGCCGGTCGCGCTCTCTGCACGGCCTGATGCGTTCCTTGATTGCCAACATGGTGACCGGAGTCAGCGAGGGTTTCTCCAAGTCCCTGGTCATCGAGGGGACCGGCTACAGGGCGTCCGTGTCGGGCAACAAACTCGTGTTGTCGGTGGGCTATTCGCATCCGGTGGAGATCATCGCTCCTGATGCGATCGAGATTGAGGTTCCCAATCAGAAGCGGGTGATCGTGCGGGGGCCCGACAAGCAGATGGTGGGTCAGGTGGCGGCAGAGATTCGCGATGTCCGCCGGCCG
>JAWOBW010000024.1:0-4550 GCA_046484105.1 Bacillota bacterium | reverse complement strand
TTCAAGGAGGCGTAGGGATCCTGGAAGACTATCTGCATGTCCCGACGGAGTCGGCGCAGGTCCTCTCGCGCGAGCTCGAAGACGTTCTGTCCCTCGAAGTAGACCTTGCCCTCGGTGGGCTCCAGCAGACGCAGCAGTACGCGTCCGGTAGTGGTCTTACCGCATCCACTCTCTCCCACCAGGCCCAGTGTCTCTCCCGGCTTGATGGTGAAATTCACATCGTCGACGGCCTTGACCCACCCGACGATGCGGGAGAATATGCCCCCGGTAACGGGAAAGTACTTCTTCAGTCCCTCCACCACCACCAGGTCCTGCGAGGTGTCGACCTTCTTCTCCATCTCCTCTGCGGACTGGGCCATCTACGCCACCCCCGTTCTGTCTTTGTCGTGCAGCCAGCAGGCCACGCGGCGGCCGTCCGTCTCGACCAACCGGGGCTGTTCAGAACGGCAGATGTCCATGGCGTAGGGACAGCGCGGGTTGAAGTAGCACCCGACCGGCATGTTGAGAGGATTGGGTACGACCCCCTCTATGACGTGCAGGCGCCCCCCGGCCCTGTCCAACCTGGGAATGGAGTTCATAAGACCCTCGGTGTAGGGATGCTGGGGATCGCCAAAGAGGTCAAACACCGAGGCCTCCTCCACGATCTTCCCGGCGTACATGACCACGACCCGCTCCGCCATCTCGGCAACGACACCCAGGTCGTGGGTGATCAGCATGATGGCCATACCCAGTTCCTGTTTCAGTTCCTTCATGAGCTCCAGGATCTGCGCCTGGATGGTCACATCCAGGGCGGTGGTGGGCTCATCCGCGATCAGCATCTTCGGGTTGCACGACAGAGCCATGGCGATCATAACCCGCTGGCGCATTCCTCCGGACATCTGATGGGGATACTCGTCGACCCTCTGACCCGGGTCCGAAATGCCGACCAGCTTCAACATCTCAATGGCCCTGGCGCGCGCCTCGCGCTCCGACAGTCCCTGGTGCAATATGATTGCCTCCATGATCTGGTCCCCGACCGTATACACCGGGTTCAGGGAGGTCATGGGTTCCTGGAAGATCATCGAGATGTCATTTCCCCGGATCTTCCGCATGTCGGATTCCCTCTTCTTCAGCAGCTCCTCGCCCTCAAACAGGATACTTGAGCCCTCGAGAATCTTTCCGGGCGGGTCGGGGATCAGGCGCATGATGGAGAGAGCAGATACACTCTTTCCACAGCCGCTTTCGCCCACCACACCCAGCGTCTCCCCGCGGTCGATGTGAAACGTGGCACCGTCGACCGCCGGGACCATACCGTCCTCCGTGTAGAAGTACGTCTTCAGGTCATCCACCTTTACCAATGCATCCGACACATAATCACCCCGTTCTACTCTGACACCAGCATGTATGGTATTAACGAGATTTTGTTTTGCGTACACCTACGCAATATTATAGTACATATTATTCATCGATTCCTAGTTTCCTGCCTCACTACCCCAAGTCCAGAGGAACAAATCTCCCAGGATCGGAACGTTCCAGGAGAGAGCGGGGTTCAGATCGGCAGAAATCATCACGATCGTCTCCGGCTGCGCCAGAGGAATGATCGGCAGATCCTCCGTCACCCTCAGGACCCATTCCTCCGTCTCGCTCTCCAATCCCGCCCAGCCCCAGATGTTCCCATCGCCCCACGTGGTCGGGCAGGAGCTCATTCTCCACGGCATCGCCAGAAGATACATGTCAAACCTGTTTCTCACATACAGGTTGTACAGCAACAAATCCCGGTCGATCCCGACGGGATCCGCGCGAATGCCGATCTCCGCCAGGTCGGCGGCAATCCCCTCCGCCGCCATCTTTCGCCTGGTATCCCCCGCCGGATACCCCAGATACAGCCGGACCAGTTCCTCCTCCGGGGTCCGCAACCACCCGTCGTCGCCGCGGGCAAAGCCGGCCTCGGCCAGAATCGTCTGCGCCGCCTCCGGGTCTCGCTCGCGCCGGGCCACTTCCTCCTCCGCCGCCCACGGCAGGGGAGAATCGACCTTGCGGGCGTGCTCTCCGAACAGGTCCTCAGCCACCCGTTCCCGGTCCACCGCCAGGGCGATGGCCTGGCGCACCCCGGCCTGTCCCAGGACCGGATTGCGCAGGTTCAGCCCCAGGTATTCAAAACCCCCGCCCGCCACCCGGCGGACGGTGAAACCCGCGGGAACGGGCGGGTTGAGCAGTCCAGATGCCACGATGACGTCAAAATCCAGTTCCTCTTCCGGCGGCATTTGCGAACAGATCAGCACCGTCGCCCGCTCGAGATCTCCGCCCTCCAGGGGAAAATCCAGGAACTGCACCAACTCGAGCTGCACGCCGGCGTCGGTCTCCCGCGCCTCCTCCACCCAAAAGGGACCACATCCGACCGGCGGTTCCCGGCGCAGGGCGTCCTCCATCTCCCCGGCCGGCACCTCGTCGAAGAGGTGACGTGGCACCGGGCTGAGAAAATACAGGTTCCACAGGCCGGCTCCGGCGGCGACGCTGAGGTGAAGGGTCGTCTCGTCCTCGACCCGGATCCCCTCGATCCGGTCCGCCTCGCCGGTGCGGTACTGCCGGGCGCCCGAGATGAAGTCGAACTCTAGCCCGGGGTCCGCCCCCGTGAACTCCGGGTCCAGCAGGGTATGCAGGGTGAACTCCACGTCAGCAGCAGTCACCTCGCGGCCGTCGTGCCACAGTAGGTCAGGACGGAGTCGCAGGGTCACCAGGTCGCCCTCGACGACCACCTCCTCCGCCAGATGGGGCTCCAGTGCCATCTCGTCGTCGAGACGAAACAAAGTGCCGTACACCAGACTGCCGATCACTCCGACCTCCGGCCAGTTCACCAGCGGGCAGGCGGCCGCGGGACCGTCCCACACCGCCAGGATCCTGGCCTCACGGGGAGGTTCGACGGCGGCCGGCTCCTCCGGCTCGGGAACCTCCGCATTATTGCAGCCGGCCAGCCCGGCCGACAGCAGAATCAGGACTACCAGCAACCCTCTGCCCACGTCAGTCATCACCCCTGTATGTCCTCTCCTCTCGGCCCTCAACTCCGCCTGAACCACTTTCCCCTGCCGAACAGCAGTAGGGAAGACAGAATCGCTCCCGCCCCCAGCGCCATCACCGAGACCGGACTCCACGCCGCCGGAATCAGGGCCCGCATCGAGCCGATCATCAGGCCGGTCAGCACCGCAGCCACCGCCGACTCCCAGCGGGCCATCAACGCCCGAATCGCCCTGGATATGAGGACGATTCCCGCCAGGGCGCCCGCGGCAAAGGGACCCAGAAGCGCCAGGTCGCAGGATACAACCATCTCCACCGTCGCATGATAGAGGCCCATGGCCAAAAGGACCGTGCCCCCGCTCACCCCGGGCAGCATCATGGCCGCACCACCAGCCGCACCGGCCCCGGCCATGACCGCCCCGGACGGTCCTCCCGCCCCCTCCAGCGGGTGAGACAGGGCCAGAAGCGTCAGCCACCAGGCGGCACCGCAGGCCGCCCCCGCCGCCACCAGCGGGATCCCCCTCGCCAGGTTGGTCCGTAGAAAGCTGAGGACGGCCGCAATCATGATCCCCAGAAAGAGGGCGGAGGTGACGTCGGGGGTGGCCCCCATCCCCCAGCCGACAACCTGCACCCCCGAGAGGATCCCGCACCCCAGGCCCAGGATCATGGGCATGAGGCGCACGAACTCGAAGGAGCTCATCGCCCGGACCCACTCCGGGTAGACGCCGAGGAGGAGGGCGACCGTGCCCGCACTCACTCCCGGGATCACCACGGCCAGCCCCATGACCCAGCCGGCACCGACCCTGAGCAGCCATCTTCTCAAGTCCCACATTGACGAGGCACCTTCTTCAACTCTTCACCTCTGCACCAACTCCAGCGGGGCCTGATCCGCCACCACCGTCCGGAGTCCCCCCTCGAGGAAGGCGATGGTCAGCTCCAGGTCGCCCTCGGCCCGCTTGCGCTGCACCACGGTTCCCTCGCCCCACACGCGGTGCCGAACCCGGACCCCGGGTGCGAATTTCTCGAGATTCTCCTTCGGCCTGCGCCGGTCACTTTTATCGCGGCGGAACCCGATCGCCCCGCCCTCCCGCGGGGCGGCTCCGGCGGCCGCCATCTTCTCCTCGCCGATCTCGCGCAAAAAGCGCGACGAGGTGGTGCGGGAGGTCTGACCATAAAGGCTGCGCACATCAGCCCAGGTCAGAATCAGCCGATCCCGGGCCCGCGTCATTCCCACGTAACAGAGCCGCCGCTCCTCTTCCAGCTGTTCGGGGTTGTCCATGGAGCGGGAGTGAGGAAACAATCCCTCCTCCATCCCCACTATGAACACGGCGGGAAACTCCAGCCCCTTGGCACTGTGCAGGGTGAGCAGGGTGACCTCACCGGATTCCTCGGAGTATTCGTCCGCGTCGGTGAGAAGGGCCACGGTGTTGAGAAAGGCGGAAACCGCCTCCTCGCCCCGATCAGGTGTGGCCCCGGCCCCCGGTATCCTGCCCGCGCGCAGGTCACCAATGAAAGTATCCGCGCTGCCCATCAGCTCGTCGAGGTTCTCTCGCCGGCTC
>JAWOBW010000005.1:0-5872 GCA_046484105.1 Bacillota bacterium | reverse complement strand
GTGACAATCTGATGCTTCACAAAGCCGTCGATATGTTCCGCCCCGGCGATGTTCTGGTGGTGGATACGGGTGGAGACCGGTCCCGGGCGGTCATTGGGGGCCTTATGGGTCGCCGGGCACAAAGTATGGGACTAGCTGGTCTCGTTGTGGACGGTCTCGTCCGAGACATACAGGATCTACGCTCGCTAGGGCTGGGAGTGTGGGCGCGGGGAGTGACGCCGGCTGGACCCTACAAGAATGGCCCGGGAGAGATCGGTTTCCCGGTCAGCATTGGAGGGATTCCGATCAATGCGGGCGACCTGATAGTCGCCGATGATGACGGGGTCATCTGTGTCCGCTATGAGGACATGTCCGAAGTGCTGAGCGCGGCACAGGCGGTGGTGACTAGGGAGAGCAACACGCTCGAAGGTCTTAAGAAGGGTGTGACACCGGATCGCACCTGGGTCGACAGCACTCTCGAGTGCAAGGGATGCGAGTGGTGCTGAGCCCTTACACTGGCTCCTCGGCGGCCGCATTGAGTCACTCGCCGGAGGCGATCTCTTGACCTCGGCTTCCTGTGGATGGTGCTTACGCCACCTCAGTGAGAACACGCCGGGAGCAGCGATCCAATGAGGGGCATGCCACTCCCATCGTGTTGACACTAACGCGGGACAGAACCTAGAATTCATTTTAGAGGGTGTCTTCTTCTGCCGATCAGTGGTCGAAGAAGTGCCGTAGATGTCTTAATATTGAGGACCTGTAGTCTGAACGCGCTAGTCAGGGGACGTGTAGGTGCAGGCAGGCACTGTATTGGACGATGACTGTCGAAGTCGTGTACGCAACACAACATCGATGACCTTTTCGCACTTTACTGGAGGTAGCCGATGGGATTTGGAGGTTGAAGATGGCGCGTGTCAGGAACATCCACATCAATGAGGTCAACTGTAAGGGATGTGGGATTTGCGCGGCCGTATGTCCGCGGGATGCCATAGAGATGTCGCCGGATCTAAGTGAGAGGGGAGTGCACCCGCCCCGGATCAGAGATCTTTCACTGTGCACCGGCTGCAGACTCTGCGAGCTGCATTGTCCAGACTTCGCCATAGCCATTGAGTTAGGGAGTGAGAACGTTGACAGTAAAGCCGGGTAAGTACTTCTGGCAGGGAAACCAGGCCTGCGTTGAGGGGGCTGTTGCAGCGGGATGCCGTCTCTTTGCCGGCTATCCCATCACACCCGCCACCGAGATCTCCGAGCTGATGGCCAGACGCCTTCCGGAGAATGATGGTGTCTTTGTGCAGGGCGAGGATGAGCTGGCCTCTCTGGCTATGGTGGTCGGGGCCTCTCAGGGTGGTTGGAAGGCCATGACTGCCACGTCCGGTCCGGGAATCAGCCTGATGCAGGAGAATATCGGCTACGCCTGCCTGACCGAGACTCCCTGTGTACTGGTGGATGCCCAGAGGGTCGGAACGGGAACGGGTATTGCCACCAAGGGTATGCAGGGTGATGTCTACCAGGTTCGTTACGGCAGTCACGGTGATTACTCGATCATAGCACTGGCCCCCAGCTCCTCCCAGGAAATGTTCGACATGACCATAGAGGCGTTCAACCTGGCGGAGCAGTACCGGTGCCCGGTCTTCGTTCTCGCTGACGAGTTTGTGGCTCACATGCGGGAGAATGTGATTGTGCCCGATCCCGATGACATTGAGATTGTGAACCGCCGCCGTCCGGAGAGTCGCGAGGGGTTCGCCGTATCGCGGGCCGACAGTGACACCGGCGTACCGCCCATGCCTGCCCTGGGAGAGGGCTATGCCATGCAGGTTTCCGGACTGGTTCACACGGAGACTGGTGCACCCACGACCGACTACGGTGAGGCCAGCAAGTTCATCGCGCGTCTGTGGAACAAGGTCGAGCGCAATGTGGACAAGATTGCCCGGGTCGAGACCACGGCCTGCGAGGGTGCGGACATTGTGATCGTCGCCTATGGCAGTGTCGCCCGGTCGGCGGAACGGGCCGCGGCATCACTCAGGGACGAGGGGCTGAGTGTAGGCTTCGCACGACTGGCGACACTCTGGCCGTTCCCCGATGAGAAGATCCGCGAGGCCTGCAGTTCGGCGGCGGACGTCATTGTGCCGGAGATGAACATGGGCAAGATGGTCAGGGAAGTGGACAGGGCCCTTCGGGGAACTGCCCGGGTTCACTCCTTCCCCAAGCCCGGTGTGGATCTGCACCGGCCCTCTGAGATTGTTGACATGGTAAGGAAGGTGACGACATGACCCGTCATCCTGCGCTGAAGTATTTCCGCGACGACAGTCCGGGTACGCCGCATCTGTGGTGCCCCGGCTGCGGCATCGGACAGATCTGGTATGCGACCACCATCGCCATCGATGAGCTGAATCTGGACACCGACAAGGTAGTCTGGGTTGGCGGCTCCGGTTGCACGGGGAGGATGTGCACCTACTGGTACAAGGACATCTTCCACACCCTACACGGTCGGGCGCTGGCCTTTGCCACCGGACTCAAGATATCCAATCCCGAGTTGACGGTTCTGGTGCACTCGGGCGACGGTGAGTGCATGGCCATCGGCGGCAATCACCTGATTCAGGCTGCCAGGCGGAATGTGGACCTGAACGTGATTGCAGTCAACAACTTCAACTACGGCATGACGGGTGGACAGTTTTCCCCCACCACGCCTCGAGGCGCAACGACGACCACCTCTCCCTACGGGAACCTGGAAAATCCCTTCCAGTTGAGTGAGGTAATCGAGGCCGCCGGTGGAACTTACGTCGCCCGCTGGACCACGGCCCATCCCGTTCAGGTGGTGCGTTCCATCAAGAAGGCCATACAGAACAAGGGATTCTCCTTCGTGGAGGTCATTTCCCAGTGTCCCACCCAGTGGGGCAAGATGAGCAAGATGGGTAGCGCGACGGATATGCTCGCCTACTTCAAGGAGCAGTCCGTACCGCTCGCCAAGGCCAAGGAAATGACCCCGGAGGAACTGGAGGGCAAACTGGTGGTCGGTGAGATGGTTTCCAAGCAGCGTCCCGAGTTTGTCGCCTCCTTGCGCAATCTGCCGGAGAGACTGAAGAAGGAGGGGCGCTGATGGAGAGGAAAGAGCTCAGATTTGCCGGATTTGGCGGTCAGGGTATCGTGCTGAGTGGGGTGGTCATAGGCGCCGCCGCGGCCGTATTTGGTGACCGCTTTGCCTCTCAGACTCAGTCCTACGGTCCTGAAGCCCGCGGGGGTGCGTGCAAGTCGGAAGTGGTGATTTCCGACGAGCCGGTGGACTATCCCATGGCCATGGATCTTCAGGTTCTGGTGACCATGAGCCAGGAGGCGCTGGACAAGTACGTCGGCGACCTCAGGGATGGTGGAACGCTCATCGTCGATGAGGACCTGGTCAGGCGCCTTCCCGACGAGAATGGATCCTTCACCCTGCACAAGATACCCGCGACAACTGTGGCCGAGAAAGAACTGGGACGTCGGATAGTGGCCAACATGGTGATGTTGGGTGCCCTCGTCGGTATCACGGGGATTGTCTCCCGGGAGGAACTGGAAGAGGCAGTGAAGGTGTCGGTGCCGGCGGGCACCGAGGAGCTGAATCTCTCTGCTGTGAAGCGGGGTTACGAACTGGCCTCCCAGTGAGTTCTTGGGTGCGTGCTTCGGAGAAGGTCCCCTCTTTCGGCGTAGGGGAGGGGACCTCCCGAGGCACCCGTGAGCACGGGGCACTTCTTGCGTCCGGAGCGAACAGAGCCGGGTTTCTGCTGTGGGAGAGGAGAGAGGCATTCTGAATTCAAAGACAGCTGACAAGGTCGTTTCTCTGTCTGAAGCAGTGAGTTTCATTGAGGATGGGCATGTCGTGGGTCTGGGCGGATTCACGTTGTCGCGCACGCAGACGGCTTTGGCCCATGAAATCATTCGCCAGGGCAAGCGGGACCTGACCCTGGTCTCCACCAGTGTGTCGATGCAAATGGATCTGATGGTGGCAGGCGGCTGCGTTAGGAGGATCGAGCACGGTGCCGCCAGCATCGAACGGTTTGGGCTCACGTACAATTTCCGCCGGGCGGTGGAGCGGCGAGAGATCGAGGTGGAGGATTTTACCCATCTCGGCATGGCCTCCCGCTTTCTCGCCGGAGAGATGGGCCTTCCGTTCATTCCGGTTAAGGGCTACCTGGGGACGGACCTCGAGAAGCGTCGGCTCTCGGATCAGAAGATGGCGGTCATCGAGGATCCCTTCGATTCGAACCGTTCTCCGGTCGTGCTACTGCCGGCCTGCAATCCGGACGTGGCGATCCTGCACGTACAGAAGGCCGACCGCTCGGGCAATATTCTGATCGAGGGCTGCACCTTCCACGAGGTCCAGCTGGCCCGGGCGGCAGAGAAAGTGATCGTCACCTGTGAGGAACTCGTGCCGACGGAATTCTTCCTCTTGGATCCGGAGCGGACTACTCTTCCGTTCATCTATGTCAGCGCCGTGGTTCACCGGCCGTGGGGCTCCTATCCCACGTGCTGCTACGGGTACTATGATTATGACCGGGAGCACATACAGCATTACCAGTCCCTGGCCAGGACCGACGAGTTTGACCAGTATCTCGAGAGGTTCGTGTATGATACTGACTTCGACGGGTTTTTGCAGCAGAACCTCTCATCGGAACGGGCTGAGGAGCTCAAGCGGTCGATGGATGGCTTGATATATGGAGGCGAGCAGTGATGGGTCTGGCCCGAGAGTATACGCTGACGGAACTGATGATCGTCGAGGGTGCCCGCAATCTCCAGAACGGACAGGTGGTGTTCGTGGGGACGGGGTTGCCGGTGGCAGCTTCGGTTCTGGCCCAGCGAACCCACGCCCCGGATCTGATAGTGATAGCCGAGACCGGGCCGGTTGCGCCCAGTGTTCTACCCAATGTTATGGCAGTCTCTGATCCCCGCATCTGGCACAAGGCCGTTCGAATCGGATCGCTGGTGGACGTGCTGGGAGCCATCCTGCAGCGGGGGTTGTGTGACGTGGGCTTCCTGGGAGGAGCGCAGATTGATCAGTACGGCAACCTGAACTCCACCTGCATAGGTGACTGGGAGGAACCCAAGGTCCGACTCGTCGGCAGCGGTGGCGCGAGTGACATTGCCTCCTGTGCGCGACGGACCATGGTAATCACCCGCCACGAGCGGCGACGCTTCGTGCCTCGCTGTGACTACATCACCAGCCCGGGGTTTCTTGACGGACCGGGAGCGAGGGAGCGAGCCGGCCTGCCCGGCGGTGGGCCGGACCGGATTATCACCGACCTGGGAGTGATGGGGTTTCATCCGGACAGCAAGAAGATGATGGTGCTGAGTCTGCACCCCGGAGTGTCTTTCGAGGACGTCCAGGAGAAGACGGCCTTCCCGCTGTTGCAGGCGGACTCCGTGGGCGAGACTGAGCCGCCTCAAGAAGACGTGCTGGAAATCCTACGAAACGAGGTTGACCCGGCTGGTACCTATCTGAAGTGATAGAAGGACAGCTAGACCGGGTCTGGAGCAACAGGTGAAGTCCTTGAGGCGAACTCATGAGGCGGCCATGGGAATGTGACGAGACGCGACGAGACGCTGGGGAGGGTCGCTGAGCGTCCATCTGTGCCGACTCCATCACAACTCTTGACCGGGTGTGTCGGCATCGTGCTATAATACCTGTGTCAACTGGGACGTGCGGAAGTGCTGGAACTGGCAGACAGGCATGGTTGAGGGCCATGTGACTGTCAGGTCGTGCGGGTTCAAGTCCCGCCTTCCGCACATGATGAGTATTCAGCGAAGCCATGAGCCGCATAGGTTCGTGGCTTCGCTGCGTTCCGGGCGGGTGAAACTTTGTCACGGATTTGTCACTATATCGCCCCGGAACGTCGTGTGATCGGCACTTGCCGAATCGGGT
>JAWOBW010000286.1:0-12155 GCA_046484105.1 Bacillota bacterium | reverse complement strand
CCCCCCACTCCTCGATCCGGCGCCGCAGCTCCGGCAGGGCCACATTCATGAAATCCACCTCTTCGACGAAGAGGAAGCTCCCCTCGAACCTGACCGGGGCGATGTCAATCTGCGCCACATCCTGCAGGCTCAAATCGGAGCGCACTAGCTGCGTCAGCACCACCAGGATCAATCCGGCGAGAGCCCCCAATTCCCAACCCCAGAGCAGCACCGCACCCGAGGTGATGCCTGCGGCAAACATCACCAGGTAGTTCCGCACTTCGAATACCTCGGCTATGCCCTCTATGTAGTTCGCGCCCCGCGGGACCAGCTCGATTGACTCCAGCTGCTGCAGCTTGTCCCGCTCCATCTTGCGTATTTCTCGGAATTGGGTGGCGACCAGGAGCAGGAAGGTTACCGCGTCGAACTGCCTGGCGGCCAGGGCCACGGGAGCGACGGCACCCACCAGACCCGCGAGGCACCCGAAGGCCAAATGAGAGGCGTAGGCGTGTGGATATGACGGGTACGCCCGGTAGTCCACGCGGAGCAAAAGAGACCGGTTGATCACCCCCCACAGGGCTCCCACCAGGATGGCGACGAAGTACCGTTCGCTCATGATCTCACCGGGGGCGCCCTCCGCCACTCCAGGGGTTGTATTGATTGAGCCGCGCCAGGGCCTCTTCCCAGCTGCCCGTCGAGATCAAGAGGAAGATCCCGCCGCCCAGCACCAGAGATGCGATCAGCCACCAGGCCGCGGAGGAGGATCCCTCTTCCTCTTCCCCTCCCCCGGGCAGCACCGCGGGCACCACCCCGGCCAGTCGGACCACCGCGGCCTCCGCGTGCTCCAGCGACACCTCGTGGCTGCCCACCTCCAGCAGCAGTACCCGGGGACCGAGATCCTGGTTGTAGTCTCCCCTGGCCATGAGAATGCCCTTCACCAGACCCGGGTACTCCTCATCCGCCGCCGCCTTCAGCGCCTTGGCGAAGGAGAGGTTCCCGTTCATGTTGGGGTTGGCCCGGCCGACCACAAACAACACCCGCGACACCTCCTGCCCGTCAATGTCGACCAGGTACCGGTCGGCCGGCGCGGCATCACGATGAATGTCGAAAAGGACATCGGCCTGCTCCTGCAGCAGCTCCACCGCCGTGCGCCGGGAGCGGGTGTAGGCGGCGGCGTCGTGAGGGGCATGGGACTCGGCCAGGTGGGTGACGGAGACCCCCTCTCGCTCCAGCTGTTCCTTCATGGCCTCGCCAACCCTCACCACGTCTCCGCCTTCCTCATTGGAATCGGTGCCCGAGGTGGGAACGTAGCATTCGGAATCATGGGTGTGATAGACGCCCACGTCGATGGTGTTCTCCTCGGCCATCTCCTGCAGCGGAGCGCCCCACTCGCCCGCCGCAGCGGTCAGGAGCCGGGCCTCATCCACTGCCCCGGACAGGTCCACCCTCCCCACGTACCGGGCGTAGGCGCTGCGTTCGCTGACCCGGTATACCTCATACATCCTGTTGTCCCAGTTGATGTAACGGTCGCCCGATTCAAGCACCCGACCGGTGCACAGAATCTCCTGCCCCAGGTCGGTGATCACGGTGAAGTACCCGTCTCGCAGCTCCTCGGCCCCGACGCGGGCAGCCGGAAGGATGCAGACAGATACGGAAATGAGTGCAACAGCCGCCGTCAGCAAAACCCGAGTCATGTGCGTCCCCCCTCACTGCTGATCCTCTCGCGGCGGTGGAGGCGCTCTCGTACCTCTCCGACAATCTCGGCCGTTCCCACCGCAATGATTCCAGCTACGATGGCGGCGTCGAAGGCGCCACCGCCTCCCAGCCATATCCGGCCGCTGAGTCCCCGCGTGACCACCTCTGCATACTGCAGGACGTCCGCAACCGCGATTCCGAGAGTGCCGGCGATGAAAGCGCTTCTCCGGGAGCGGCCCAGGAGGTAAGCCACGATTCCGGCGGTCAGAGAGAAGGCCCACAGGGGATCGATGACCATCGTTCCGGGATCCTCCGGCAGCAGCTTGCCCAGGCCGAAGACCAAAACGCCCGTCAGCACCGCGGCCATCACCGCCCTGCCGCGCTCCACCGACGTGTCCGCCCGGCGAATCAGAAAGGCGGCGAGCAGAAGCGGAACCAATGCACCCCCGATGTTGACGCGGAGTTCGGGGGCCCGGATCACCACCACGTTCACGTAGCTGCCCCCAATTATGAATGCAATCCAGAGCGCCGCCCCCCAATCCGTGAGGCCCATGCGATCCAGCACCCTGTGCAGCAATCCAAACAGCGCGGCCACCGCCGCGATCACCAGGACGACAGAACCAACCGGCATGACTTGTCCCTCCAATCGCCCGTATTATCCCTCGGCGAGGAGGAGGTTATGCCGGGGCTCCCCCGACTCAGCGCGCGGTGGGAAACCCTCTCTGCTGAAGATACTCCCTGGTATGTCCGGTGATGACGTAGGGAAGGGTGGAAAGACTCGACACATTCGGGGCACCGGCCAGCAGCATCAGGTGGCGGGCATCCCGGTTCCAGCGCAGCAGGAAACGCTCTAGGTCGTCGACTCCGCCCGACCGCAGCACCCTCCAGGCCGAGGCCGCCACCGACACCATGTCCGCCCCCAGCACCAGCGCCCTGACGGCGTCGAGAGGTGAGCGGATCCCTCCACCGGCTATGACCCGCACGCGTCGGTCGCCCCGGCGGATGACGGTCGCCACTTCAGTCAGACTTATGGCCGTGGGTATGCCCCAGCGGGTGAAATCATCCGGGGCAACCGGAAGGGCGTCAGAGGAGGGGGTGCGGGACATCTCTACCCCAGCGAAGTTGCTCCCCCCCGCGCCGGCGACATTGATTCCCGCCACCTTGCAGCCGATGAGGTCGGCAGCTGTCTCCGCCGAGACCCCGAACCCGACCTCCTTGGCCACGACCGGCACCGGGCACTCCTCGACCACCCGCCTGATGGCGCGTCGCGTTCCGCGGAAGCGGCGCTCGCCCTCGGGCATGAGCAGCTCCTGCGGCAGATTGAGGTGAAGCTGCAGAAGGTCTGCCGCAACCATCTCAACCGCAACCATAGCCTGTTCGGGCGTTGCACCCGCCGAGAGGTTGGCCAACACCAGGCCGTCGGGGTTGGCGTCGCGCACGATGGTAAAGCTCAACCGCGCGGCCTCGTCCTCCAGCCCAACGCGCTGCGATCCGACGGAGAGGCCCCAGCCGGCGCGGCGCGCCGCCCTCGCCAGGGAGGCATTGATTTCAACCGACTCGGGCGGCCCCCCGGTGAGAGCATCAATGAGAAATGGGGACGGAAGGGCTCGCCCCCACAGTGAAATGCCCAGAGCGATGTCACGTGCATCCACATCGCTCAAAGCTCGATGGATGAGATGCACGTCATCGAACCCGGAGGATAATGGACCATCCTCAGTTCCGCTGGAGCAGTCCAGATGCTCCAGCTTGCGCCTCAGCCGCGTACTCGCAGCCTCGACGGATAGATCCTCCCCGGACTGTCCCTCTTCTATTTCTCTTCCTCCTTGTTCTTCTTCTCATCGCTCAGACGCTCCCGCGTCTCGGTCAGAAGATCACCGAAGACGTCACCGAGGGTTAGACCACCGGCCCGCCGCTGCTGCCGGGTCTGTTCCTGGTTCCTGCGCGCCTCCTTGAGGCTGAGGCTTATGCGGCGCTCCTCGGGCTGAACCCGCAGCACCTTGACCGCCACGTCCTCGCCCTCCGAGACGACCTCGCTCGGCTCACCGACGTGGTAGTCGGCCAGCTCCGAGATGTGAACCAGGCCCTCAACTCCCGGCTCCAGTTCGACAAAGGCGCCAAAGGGGGCGATTCTCATGACGCGACCCTCGACCACCTCGCCGGCGGAATAGTTCTGGTCCACATTCTCCCATGGATCCGACTGCAGCTGCTTCAGACCGAGGGAGATCTTGTCATCCTCGGGATCCACGCGGAGAACCTTGACCTCGATCTCTTCTCCCACATTCACCACGTCGGAGGGATGATCCACCCGTCCCCACGACATCTGCGACACGTGCAGCAGGCCGTCGACGCCACCCAGGTCCACGAAGGCACCGAAATCCGTCACGCCCTTGACCACTCCCGTGCGGACCTGTCCCTCCTCCAGGCTGGCCCACGTCTCGTCGCGTTTCTGCTGGTGCTCCTCATCGAGGACGATCTTGCGGGAGAGGATGATGCGGTTCTTGTTCCGGTCCAGCTCTATGACCCGGGAACGCACCTTCTTGCCCACGTAGTTGGACAGATCGCTGACAAAACCCCGGTCCACGTGAGAGGCGGGCATGAATCCTCGCAGGCCGAAAACGTCGAGAACCAATCCCCCCTTGACCTCCTCGACCACGGGGGCCTCCAGAGCCTCATTCTCCTCGTGACACACGTAGAGACGGTCCCAGGCGATCTCATCCAGGGCCCGACGGTAGGAGGCGAGCACTGCTCCGTCCCGTCCGTCGACGCTCAGGATGTATACGGGAATCTCCTGGCCAACAGTGAAGACGTCCTGAGGCTTCTGACCCGAGGTCAACTTCAGCTCAGACAGGGGGATGACCCCGTCCGACTTATAGCGCACGTCGACCAGCACGTTTTCATCGTTGACCTGAACCACGGTACCCTGAACCACATCTCCGGGCTGAAGGGGTTCGAAATCCAGAGCAGCTTCTGTCTCCTCCATGCTCGGGATTACCTCTTCTTCCTCGTCCTCGGAACAGGGCACCGGCGCCTCTTCCTCCGGCTCCTCTGAGCAGTCGGGCTCATCTTCCTCGACGCCTTCGGCCGGTTCATCCTCCTCCGGCAGTTCCGCCTCGGCCTGATCCTCTTCCTCCTCCTCCGGCAGTTCCGCCTCGGCCTGAGCCTCTTCCTCCTCCTCGAGTTGAACCTCCTCGGACTGCTCTACATCTGCCTGAACCTCTTCTTCCTCGAGATCGTTTTCCTGCTTCTTGTCCAGCTCGTGATCCATTTCCTTTTCTTCATCGAACACGTTGGAAAATTCCTCTCCTTCGCCTGCCCCGGAACTGCTGCCCATGCGATCTTACCTGCAGGAAGGCTTTCTGTTGTTGCCGCGCCAGTAATACCTGAGCCTACATGACAATGAACTCCGCCGCCTGAAACCGACACTGACTGACCTCCACCGCCACTGAGTTGCTCAATCTTCCCGATCATCGCCAGCCGCCGACCTGAACTCGAGTATCCGCTCCCTGACCGCATCGAGACTCGCCTGCGGCGTGGAAGTACCTCCCACCACACCCACTGAGGAAAAATCCGAAAAATCACCAATTACTAAGCCTTTGGCATCTTCAACGCGAAAGGCCGGTTTTCCTGCTTCCAAAACCATATTCACCAGCAATGAGGTGTTCGAACTGTTCTTTCCTCCCACGACCACCACGGCATCGGCCCTCCTGGCAATCTCCCTCACCAGATTTCGACGCCCGGCGACAACATCACACAGGGTCCTCTCCACCCGCACCTCATCCGCGGTTGAACGGAGAGAATCGAGTATGGCAGCTCCCTCGTCCGGATCGAAGGTGGTCTGAAACAGAACCGCCCTCTCCGCGGCAGGGGGAAGTGCCTCCGCCTGCTCCGTCGACGCCACCACGGTCGCGTCCGGGCCGCATCTGGCCAGAACGCCCTGCACCTCGGGATGATCCTTCCGCCCGACTATGACCACCTGGATTCCGCGGTTCCGGTAATTCTCGGCGGCCCGCTGAACCCGCCGCACCCGGGGACAGGTGGCATCCACAATCCTGACACTGCGCGCCTTCAGCTCCTCTGCGACCTCCGGGGCGACACCGTGACTGCGGATCACGACCACCGACCCGGGCGCAACCTCGTCCGGCCGGTGCACCACGCCGACTCCCCGACGGCGCAGGTCCTGCACCACCAGTGGATTGTGCACGATCTCGCCAAGGGTGAAAACGCTGCAAGACAGATTCTCCTCTGCTGCCCGGACCGCCGTTTTCACCGCCCGCTGCACGCCGTCACAGAAACCTCCATCGCTCAGCGTGAGGACCTGGAATGAATCACCGTTGTCTCGCATATTCACCGTCTCAATCACGGGTCAGTTCTCCAATTTCGTCTCTGATTCGGCCGGTCAGAGTCGCCATCAGGGATCGTCGCTCCACGCCGCCGTCACCGGCGGCGGCGCCGCTTTCCGACTGCGCCAGGTCACGCCAGTGGATAGATGGCCCCACCCGAACATGAATCTCGGAAAAGGGTCTATAATCGCTCCGCACACCCACGGGTATGATGGGCGCCCCGCACTTCACCGCCAGGTAGGCGGCCCCGTTGGCGAAGGCGGCCAGCTCGCCCAGACGTCCCCTAGTGCCCTCGGGAAAGAGGCCGAGGATCTTTCCCTCCCGCAGAACCTGAATCGCCCTCCTTATGGCCGATCGGTCCGACTGTCCCCGTCGGACGGGTATGATCTCTGCCCGCCGCAGTATGGGGCCGAGGATCAGGTTGCGGAACAGCTCCTCCTTGGCCATGAAGTGCACCTGCCTGGGAGCCACCACCGCCAGCAGCGGGGGGTCCAGCCAGCTGAGGTGGTTGGCACAGATGATGCCCGCGCCGCTGGCCGGGACGTTCTCGATTCCCTGAACCCGCACCCGGTACAGGGCTCCTATGTACAGGCGAAGCACAAAGCGCGCCACGGCGTACAGCAATGGATTCAGCCCCCTCCTCGATCCTTCATACGGTCAGACAGCATGAACTTCATCTGCCGCACCACGTCGGAACGGGTCAGGTGAGTGCTATCTATGATGACGGCGTCGGCAGCCGGTCGCAGCGGTGCCACAGACCGGGTTGAATCGATCCTGTCCCGGTTCACCACACTGCGGGCCGCCTCCTCCCACGTGATCCTGATCCCGCTGCACCGGCGCTGCAACAGGCGGCGTGCGATGCGAACGGGCAGGGCCGCAGTCAGGTACACCTTGAGTTCTGCACCGGTCAGAACGAAGCTGCCAATGTCGCGCCCGTCCATGACCACCCCGCCGTCGCGGGCCAGCTCCCTCTGCCTGTACATGAGGGCCAGCCGCACCTCGGGCGAGCGAGCGACGAAGGACACGGACTCCTCGACTGCCCTGCAGCGGAGATCCTCCGTCCGGTCGATCCCCCCGAGCAGCACCAGTCCCTCTCCCGCGTCATCGCTGCCGAACTGCACGTCCAGATTCCTCGCCAGGCTCACCAGCATCTCATCGTCCTCGTCCCGGCCATTCCAGCCGTCCTCCAGCGCCCTGAGGGTGACGGCCCGGTACATGGCGCCCGAATCGATGTGGCGAAACCGCACCTCCCGGGCGAACATCCGGGCCACGGTGGTCTTGCCGGCACCAGCCGGACCATCCACTGACACATTGGGCAGGCACGTGTATGTTGGGGCGGAGATCACCGCAAGAACCCCTCCCTGCGGAGGGCCGGGGCATGAAAGCACGGGGAGTTGAGCAACACGTCGGTGCGACTCTCACCACCGGATGGGGTATGAGAACACCTTACCTCTAAGGAGCTGCCTGAACCTTTTCCATGTCGATAGCCCATTTAACGCCCTCAAGCAAAACGGATTCATTCCATCTCGTTCTATAGATTATACATCTACTGGGCAGTCCACGGCAACACGCCCCGTCGGCCCCGGGGCCGCGCCCCTCGCACTACTCGGCCAGGATAACCGAACCGAGCACCACCTCACCGGCGACCAGAGACCACTCCCTCCCCAGGGGCGGAGTTCGAACCCCCCGGGAGGCGATGACCCGCACGCGAATCGGGGCAGCCTCGTCGCCCAGCAGCACTGAAATGGCCTCTCCCCCGGACACGAAAAGGACTACCTTCCATTCCTCGAACGAGGCCACCTCCCGCCCGTCCACCGCAACCCGGGCTCCGGCGGAGGCGGGGCGGTTGACCAGGGCGAGGACCACGTAGGCCCCGACCTCGGGCTCCGTGAGTGTCGACACCGCCGTCACCACCTCGGACCCCGCCTGCTCCAACCAGAAGGGCCACCGGTCAAATTCGCCCGCCTCCCAGAACGGCCCGCCGCGGGAAAGCACACTGAAGGTGGCAAATAGCAGCAGGGCGAAGACCAGAAATGTCTGCGCACGCCGCAGGGATATCCCCCGGCGCGCCGGCGGCCGGGCCCGGTCGGCCCACACCCACTGCCTCCAGTTGGTCGGATGATGGGAAGCCATACTCTCTGTCGTCCCTTCCTGCGAAAGAGTATGTGCTGCCCCGACCGGTTATGCTCCGGACCCGGAGGTGATCAGCACCTGGGGAGCGGAGGACCCCGGATGCTGAATTACCTCGACCGGCACCCCGTAGACCTGTTCTATGATGTCTCCGCTCAGGACCTCGCGAGGAGTACCTTGGGCGAAGACCTGACCACCCGACAGGATCACCAGGTGATCGCAGTAGACGGAGGCGGTGTTTAGATCGTGCAGGACTGCCACCACCGCCATGTCCCGCCGCCTCGCCAGTCGCTGCGCGTATTCCATCACCGTGTGCCGATGTCCCAGGTCCAGGTGGCTCGTCGGCTCATCGAGAAGCAGCAGCCTCGGTTTCTGGGCAAGGGCCCTGGCCATGATGACCCGCCGCTGCTCTCCACCACTCAGCTGCAGAAAGGATCTCTCGTGAAACCCCGCCAGGCCCATCGCCTCCAGGGCCTGATCGACGGCCTCTCGATCGGTCTCTGTCTCGCCCGACCAGATGGACTGGTGTGCCAGGCGCCCCATCGACACTATGTCCCGCACAGTGAAATCGAACAGGACGTCCCCCATCTGGGGCACCACCGCCACGTTACGTGCCATCATCTGCCGGGACCACCGCCTGATGTCGCGCCCCTCGAGCAACACCCTTCCCGACTCCAGGGGAATCACCCCGGTGAGGGCGCGCAGGAGAGTGGTCTTGCCGGCGCCGTTCGGGCCGACAACGCCGATCATCTGCCCCCGGTCGGCGCGGAATTCAACCCCCCGAAGCACCTCGCGCCCCCTGTAGCCGGCGCGGATCTTCTCTGCCATCAATATGGGACAGTCATTCATGACTATCGCCTCAGACTTTCCATCTGCGGTGTCTGACCAGAAGATACAGGAAAAACGGGCCTCCCAGTATCGCGGTGATGATTCCCACCGGCAACTCGGTAGGGCTCAGTACCGTGCGGGCAGCCAGATCGGCGAGCATGAGGAAGGGGGCACCGACCAGAATCGAGGCCGGCATCAGGAACCTGTGATCCGGTCCCGCCACCAGCCGCACCATGTGCGGGACTATCAACCCGACGAAGCCGATGATCCCGCCGACAGACACCGCCACCGCAGCCAGCATGGAGGCGCCCACCAGTAGCAGCTTCCGCACCCTCTCCACATCCACGCCCAGATACAGGGCCGTTTCGTCTCCCATCAGCATGGCGTTCAGATGACGCGAGTGAATGACGAGCGGCATCAGTCCGAGGACCTGCAGCGGCAGCACCATTCGCAGCTGTCCCCAGTTGGCCCGGCCCAGTCCTCCCATGGTCCAGTACACGATGGCCCGCATCTCCTCGCCGCTGAAGAAGATGATGAGCGAGACCAGACCGGAGAGAAAGGCGCTCGTGGCCACGCCGGCCAACAGCAATGTCATCACTGACGCCCCTCCCTCGCCCCTGGCCAGCATGTACACCACGGCCACGGCGCACAGGGCTCCCACAAAGGCCGCCAGGGGCACCATCACCCCGCCGAACCCCCCGGCCATGATGACGGCAGCTCCCAGGGCCGCGCCGGCGGAGACGCCGAGGACGAAGGGATCTGCCATCGGGTTCTGAAAGAGCCCCTGGTAAGTGGCACCGGCCGCGGCCAGGGACGCACCGGTCAGCCCGGCCAACAGCACCCGCGGAAGTCTGAGCGTGAACAGGATCGTCTCCCAGCTGGACGGCCAAGCCTCCGCGGTACCACCCCCGGTCACGGCCGACCACAGCATCGCGGCCACCGTCCCCACCGGAATCCGCACCGCCCCCCCGCACAGGGAAATGAGGACACAGGCCCCCGTTACCGCCAGCAGGCCGCCCAGGACGGTAATTCCTCCACCCCTCACCGCCCCACTCCTCACTCAAACCTACCCGGATGCAGCAGGCGGGCCATCACCTGAAGCCCCTCGACGATTCTCGGGCTGGGGCGCGTCAGGATGTCGGGGTCGATCTGGTAGTACCGTCCGTTCCGCACGGCGGATATACTCTCCCAGCCGGGACGCTTCCCACCCTCCAACTCGAGGATGGTGTCCCTCAGGGTGGTCAGGATCACATCGGGATCTCTTTCAATGAGCTCCTCCGCGCTGAATTCAACCCACTCTCCGGTGACGTCACCGGCTATGTTCACCCCTCCCGACACCCGGATCATGTAGTCGATGAAAGTGCCGGGGCCGGTTGTCATCAGCGGCTCAGGTCCCCAGACCTCGTAAAACACGGTCACCCTGTCGTCCTCCGACAGGCCGGCCAGCGTCTCCTCGATCCGCGCAACCTCTCCGCGCATCTGGGAGATAACCTCCGCCGCACCATCCGGGACATCCATGATCTGCCCTGCCAGCTCTATGTCGCGGTATATTCCCTCGAAATCACCCGGCTGGAAAACCACAACCGTCACGCCCAGTTCGCTCAGCTGCTCGCCCATCTCCTCCATGCCCTCGATGGTGAAGAACACCTCCGGCTCCAGGGAGGCAATGATCTCGAAACTCGGGTTCATCGGTCCCCCGACGCTGGGCAGGCCAGCCACTTCCTCCTCCGGCCAGTTACTGTAGTCATCGACACCCACCACCCGGTCACCGGCACCGATGGAGAACAGTATCTCCGTGTTGCTCGGGGCAAAGCATATAACCCGCTCCGGCCTGCTTTCGATGGTGACCTCCTGCCCGGAATCGTCCACGATAGTCAACGGATACTGCACCTGCGCGGCAGCAGTCTCAACTTCCTCCTCCGGATCTGTGGACTCCTCCTTCGCACCGAGACACCCGCTCAACAGCACCAGTGAGAGGACCAACGCGGTGACAAACCTCCATCTGACGTCAAATCTCACATCCATTCCCCTTTCGCCTCGCTTTCTGCGTGGCTGTCCACAAATGAAACATGTCCCACCTCCACGGGGAGATGGGACATTGTGATCTGGGAAAGCCACTTCTCCCTCTCCTCGGAGGGTCAGGTGGACCCGGTTCGGGCAGGTCTCCTGGCTTCTGCCCCTGCATCTTCTCCCCTTCCCGCGTCGAGCAGTGGGTCCTGAGAAGATGGCGGCAGTCACAGTGGCGGGACCGCGTCAGACTCGTCGCACCCGGCGACTCACTGAACTTCCCTATTCTCCGCCAGCATTCAGCATTGCAGGCTGGCGGCACCCGATGGGTTACCGTAAGCATGAGCAGACGAACTGCTCACGTGACCTTTAGTGCCATTATAAGCCTTGCCTGCAAGTCACACAATACCCGGCCCCCGGAAAGCGCAAAATGCTGCCCGGGTGCAGATGCCTGCCGCCCGCCGGTGCGCACCTCCATTCTTGACACCAGTATTCCACCTGAATAAAATTAGCTCGGATATGGCTTCACAACTATAGGTTGGGAGGGATTCACTATCAAGCCCATCATAGCAGAAGACCTCTGCATCGGTTGCGGCGTCTGTGAGACAATCTGTCCCGAGGTATTCGAGCTGCGTGACGACGGCCTAGGCTACGTCATCGATGAAGATCCTTCTGACGATCTCAAGGAAGCAATCGAGGAAGCAATCGAGGCGTGCCCAACTGAAGCAATCACCCTGGAGGAGTAGATCCCAGAACATACCGGGCCCATCGTGCGGCACCCGAGGAGGGGTGCCGCACTTGTATTTGTCATATCACCTTTTCGAGGCGGGGATTCTGAGTAATCCCGGGCAACCTGCCCCGCTTGGCGATGGGCTCGCCGCTGACCTCCTTGAGATCCAGGGTCATGTTGATCGCGGGGGCGGAGGCGATGTAGCTGCCCACGCCGAACCCGTCGGCTCCGGCCTCCGACAGCTGCCTGATGGTCTCCGGATCGAGTCCTCCTGAGCAGAAGATCCGCACGGCATCGTACCCGGCCAGATCCAGTTTGGCCCGCGTCTCCCTGACCAGGTCAGGAGTGACTCTGCCCCGCTCCGAGGGAGTGTCGAGGCGGACCGCCTGGAGCCGCCGCCCCAGGGCCCGCGCGACGCGCAGGCTCTCCTCCACCTCATCCTTGAA
>JAWOBW010000261.1:0-10918 GCA_046484105.1 Bacillota bacterium | reverse complement strand
CTCCTCGTCACCGTGGTATTCGTCGGTGCTGATGGCCATGCCCAGGGGGCCCAGCTCGGTCATGGGAGCCAGCCAGCGCCGGGCGTCGTCGGCAGACAGGGCCCAGAATCCGTTGGTCACCACTGTGACCTGCAGGCCGGCCGACTGCGCCGTCCGGACCCCGTGCACCAGGTTGGGGTGGTAGAGGAAAGGTTCTCCTCCCTCGAAGGCTATCTTCTCCACTCCGGCGGCGATGGCTTCCTCTATGTACTCGCTGATCTGTTGGGCAGTCATGGTGGGGCCGACTGGCCCTCCCCACACGAAGCAGTGGGGGCATTCGCTTGTGCACTGGTAGGTGATGAGCAGGTGCAGCGCGCCTATCATGATGTCCCTCCCTCGTTACCGTTCCATCGCGGGGCGGTCCCCTGACTCTATTTGCCGCCCGCCCCCGATTCTCCTGCAGGCGGGAAGGGACCCCCGTTGCTGCCGGGACATCGGGCGAACACCTTAGAAGACCACCGGAAGGATACGGGCGCCGCCCGATGTTTCTCGGCGGCAGCGCCATTATAATGATAATTGAGTTGATGATGCTGAGTTGACACTGTGCAATCATTCATTGGCAAGCTGATACTGTCCCCCGATAGACGGCCTTCTCGCCCCCCGGGAAGGCCGCTTCCTTTTTGCCCAGTCTGAGAAGTCCCCGGGCCGCGTCTGATGCGGTCGCCGCCTCCGGTGCACTTCTTGCCCTGCTGGCAGTCTGCTGCTCCCGGGATGAGGGGCGACTCACCGGAGCTCATTGATCTCGCTCAGGACCTGCTCGAACTCGTCCCGCGCGTCGGTGACGCCTTCTGCCAGCAGCACCTCGCGCTCCACCGCTGCCATCTTGTGAAGGACTACCGCCTCCAGGTGTGCGGCCTCTGCCTCGCGTACTGCGACCGAGGCGTCGAGAAGGTCCACCACCGTGCCCAGCCCGGCCTCGTAGCGAAGGCCGGCGATCTGCTCCAGCCGTCTGGCCAGCTCGAGCTGTTCGCGGCGGGCCTCGATCTGTCCGGCAATCTCCGGCATCCTCGAGTGGATGTTGCGCACCTGGGCCTCGAGGTGGCGTTCGACCTGTTTCAGCTCGTGCATCGCGCTGTCCACCGCCAGGGAGCACTCGTGGTACGTCCTGCGCCCGGCAAATCCCCCGCGCGTCTCGATGAAAAGCTCCATATCCTTCTCGGCAATCACCAGGTTGCCCCTGGCAGCGGCTGCGCCCGGGTTGACTTCCAGAGCTCTCTGCAGGTCTTGTTCCAGGTTGAGCTCTCCGACCGGGGTGAATTCCGGGGTGTGCTCCAGGACCACGGGGGTGTCGAGCGCGAGCCCGATCTCCTCCTTCAGATTCACCAGTGCCGCCTCAAATTCGCCCTCGGTGGAGCGCAGCTGGGCGCGGGTTTCCGCCCTGGCCACCTGGGACCTGAATACATCGACTTCGGACACCTTGCCGTTTTCATACAGGGCCTCGGCGCGCCTGTGGTGTGCCTCGACCCTCAACAGCGATTGTTCCAGGACCTCCATCCGCCCGCGGGCGAGGAGGGCGGTGTAGTAGGCGTTAATTGCCGCCGCCCGGGCACCGGCCATCTCCTGGATGTAGGTGACGAGGGCCACATCCCTGGCTGCCTCGAACTGCAGGGGCAGCAGCTCCTCGATCCTGGCGACGTCCAACTTGTCCGGTTGGAAGATGGTAATGCTCACTGATTCACCTTCACCTTCACCTGCGGGCAAAGTCATGGACCTGGACCGGGGGGGGCCGACCTCGTGTTCGTGTTCCATATTGGCCGCCTGCAGAAGGGATTCGGTGAGCCGGAGCCGGGCCCCTTCCGCCCGTCCTCCCTCGGAGAGGGCCAGCCTGACCGCGGAGTCGATGGTCAGAAATGCCACCCTCTGTTCACCGTCAGCCGCCCCCGCCCCGGCTGCCAGCAGTGCTGACAGCACCGCAACCAGGACCACTGAGGTATATCGTCTCAGCTTCATTGCGTTCCTCCCATCTGGGCCTCATTCTGTATTCTGACCCGCGCCCCGTCTTCCAGGTCGCCGGGCGGGTTGATGACGGCGGCATCACCAGGCTCGAGACCCGAGGAGACCAGGACTTCGTCATCCCCGCGCAGATCCACCGATATCTCCCTGAGCTGGGCGTAGCCGTCGAGCACGATGAAGACGTGATCGTTCCCTCCCAGGGCGAAGACGGCGTCCCGATCCACGATGAGCCCGCTGCGCTGGGCAACGACTATTTCCACGTCAGCTGGGTAACCGGAGCGCACTCCCTCAGGGGTTTGGTCCAGGGCAATCTCGGCCCGCACGCGTCTCTGGCTGACGCCGAGTTCGGAGATGGTCTGGACGGCCCGCGGGTGGATGCGGTGCACCGATCCGGTCATCTGGACCTCACCCAGGGCCTCACCTGAGATGTTTGCCTTCTGTCCCGGCGCGACCTCGCGGGCATCCTGCGCCAGCAGGTCAATTTCCACCCGCATGTCCGCGCCCTGAAGAATCAGCAGCGGAGTTCCGGGGGAGACAACGTCCCCGGGTTCGATCAGCACCTCGGCCACCAGCAGATCGGCCGGAGAGGTGAAGCTGTGCTCGCTAATCTGTTTGCCGACGGCGCGTAACCGGTTGGCGAGAACCTCGATCTGGCGCGTCCTGGTCGGCAGCAGATCAATCTCTCGCTGGATCTGATCCACCGCGGCCGCGGCGCTATGGACCTGGGCCTGGGTCGCAAAGACGCGCAGCTGGGCGGTTCGCACCTCCTGTTCTGAGGCTGCCCCCTCCTCGTGCAGCAGCTGCACCGTCCGCAGATCTGCCTCGGCTTCCTCCAATTCCTCGCGGGCCAGCTCCAGCTGACTCGAGGCGCCGCCCAGCTGCACGGGCAGACCCTGTCTGAGGCTCTCGACCTCGCCGGTCAGCACATCGATCTCCGCCTGAACGCTCTTCCTTTCGACTTCCAGCTGGGCCACATCACCCCGGACGAGCATCTCGCCGGAGGTGACGGTGTCCCCGGCCTCGACGGCCACCTCCTCTATGATCATGGGGTGCACCGAGACGATCGTCTTCTCCACCTCCGGAACGAAATGACCCGTTTCCGTTATGAGGCGCGCGACTGTGCCCTCCCGGGCGATGTCCACCTCTACGGGCATAACCTGCATGTAGTTGAAAACTACCACTGCGCCCACCGCTGCCAGTACAGCGAGCGCCGCTATAATCCCGACCTTACGCTTCAACTGTGATCTCTCCCTTCACGTGAGCCGGCTCGACAGTGCCTCGAGGAGATTGAGTTTCTTGATGCGTACCCAGACTGCCGCCATGACCGACGCGGTGAAGATCGTGACCAGGACGGCGGTGATTGCGTATGCAACGGGACTGACCACTGCGGGGAAGTAGAACATCTCCGACTGCAGCATTGTGGACACCAGCACTGTCAGCCCGCGGGCCACCGGCACTCCCAGGATTGTGCCGATTATCCAGGCCAGGATATTCTCCCTGAGGATCACGCGGTATACATCCTTCCGGTCGTATCCCATGACGCGCATGGATGAGAATTCCCGCGCGCGCTCCGAGATGCTGACGGAGGCGGTGTTGAACAGTATGGCAAATCCCAGGATTCCGCCGATGAGGACCAGGCTGGAATAGGAGACGATGAGCAGTCCCATGTAGTCATTGAAGGCCTCCACGATGTCCGAAGAGGAGAAGACGGAGATGACGTTGCCCGAGTTTGCCAGCCGGGTGCGGACGTCGGCCGGTGACTTGATTAACGCCCCCGAGTAGGTGTCGACCTCACCGGTCAGGCGTCTCATCTGGTCCAGCGAAACGTATGCGCCCGAGCCCATGTACTGACTGATCACTGCCCTCACCCGGACCGAGTGCTCGCGGTCCCCGTCGGCGTGTGACGACAGGATCACCTCGTCGCCTGCCTTCACTCCCAGCTGCTTCCCCAGGTAGCCGGAGATCAGGATCCCGGAGCCGGGCACCCCTATCAGCCTTCCCTGCTCGTCCTCGAATCGCTGCAGGTTTGCCCTCTCGGGCAGGGCGCGAACGAGGACGCTTTCCTTCCTCCACCCGGAGGTGATCTTGAAGGGAAGTTCCAGGAAGGGTTCCACCGCGGTGGCCTCGGCGGTCCGGCCGAGGCCCTCAATGCCGCCGGGGCCCACGGGTGTGTCGAAGGATACCGTGTAGTCGTACACCTCCAGAACGCCATACTGCCTGAAGAACATGACGTCGATCATGTTGAGACCGTAGAAGGGTATGAACACAACGGCGAAGGTGAGGGTCACGCCCAGAACGGTCAGGGCGAAGCGCTGCTTGTTTCTCACTATGTGGCGAAGCACCAGCTTCCAGCCGAAGGACAGCCGGCTCCAGACTCGGGGGGCGGTGATCTCCAGCAGGTTCCTCCGGCCGGGAGGGGGAGCGGGCGGCCGCATGGCGTCGGCGGGGACGATGCGGAGCACCTCGCGGGCGGCCCACAGCCCGGTTCCGCCGCAAAATGCCGCGGTCAGGAGGATCCCGAAGAAGGCGAAGGACCAGTCGCTGCGGGTCTCCAGCAGCGGCAGCTCGAAGAACTCCATGTACATGGCCGAAGTCGGTCCCACCCCGAGGTAGCCCATGGTTACGCCGGCGGCGCCGCCGGTCATGCCCAAAAGCAGGGCAAACTTGAGATAGTGACCGAGCACCTGTCGGTTCGAGTAACCCATGGCCTTCAGTACGCCGATGGTGGTCCGGTCGTTTTTGACCAGGCGGGAAATCAGCATGTAGATGATGGCTGCCGCGATGGACAGAAATACCACCGGAATGACCCGGGCAAACTGCCCCAGACTCTCAAGCTCGATGGAAATCATGAAGTGACTCAGGTGATCGTCCCGGGTGATGACGTCAATCATCCCGCGCCCCTCCAGGTGCTCGGCGATGTCGTCGCGGACGGAGTCGAGATCTGTGCCGTCGCGCAGCAGGAACACGGCCTCGTTCACCTGGCCCGGCATGCCGAGAAGATCCTGCATCAGACCCAGGTCCGCGAACCCGACGCCGAAGTTCTCGTCGTCGGGGAGCATGGACCGAACATCCTCTATGGCGTAGATGAACTCCGGACTGTCCACCAGGCCCGAGATGGTCATGCGCACCGGTTCCCCGCGGACGATGAGATCGATCTCGTCGCCCACCGAGAGGTCATTGGCCTCGGCGAAGCGAGCCAGCAGGGCTACCTGGCGGTCGCGGCTCCCCGGCAGTACTCCCTGGTGGACCAGGGGCAGGTTCAGTTTCTGATCCTGCGTACAGCTTATCAACCGCAGAACGGGGTTGGCATCTCGCCCCACGTCGATGCGGGTGTCGGTGACGATTCGTCCCTCGATTTCGGCAATTCCGGGAATCTCCTGCAGCCTCTGGAGGTGTCCCGGCCCCTGGGGGGCGAATCTGGCGAAGATGTGGGGAAAGGCCTGCTGGCGATAATACTCCCACATCGAGTGATCCATGTTCCGGTAGGTGTTTACCAGCAGGGTGTAGGACGTCAGGCCCATGGCGATGATGAGTGCCACCGCGACGCACTGGAGGCGAGAGCGGGCCACAGTTCTCACGAGGCGTCTGTCCAGGGTGCGCATCACCAGGCAATCCTGTCTGCCGGAACGGGTTCCGAATTCTCGTGCACTTCCACGATTTCCCCGCTGCGCATGCGAAACACCCTATCTGCCATGTCTGCGACAGCGAGGTTGTGGGTGATGATGACCACGGTGGTGCCGTACTCGCGGTTGAGGTCGCGCAGAAGGGCAAGGATGCTGATTCCAGTTTCGTAGTCGAGGGCCCCGGTGGGTTCATCACACAGCAGCAGTCCCGGATTCTTCGCCAGGGCGCGGGCTATCGCCACCCGTTGCTGCTCGCCGCCGGACATCTGCGAGGGGAAGTGGTCCATGCGGTCCGACAGCTGCACCCGGTCGAACATCTCCCCGATGTCGAGCGGTTCGCTCACCAGCTCGGTGGCGAGCTCGACATTCTCCCTGGCGGTGAGGGCGGACATGAGATTGTACAGTTGGAAGACGAATCCGATCTCGCTCCGGCGGTAGGCGGTGAGCTCCGCCTCAGTGAAGGTCCCGAGTTCGCGGCCGCGGTAGATCACCCGCCCGGAAGTGGGAAGATCCATTCCTCCGAGGATGTTCAGCAGGGTGCTTTTGCCCGAGCCGCTGGGGCCCACGATGACGGCGAACTCGCCGGGCGGTATCTGCAGGGAGACATCCCTGAGGGCCTGCACGCGGACCTCTCCCTGGCGGTACTCCTTGCTCAGGTTTTCGGCGGTGATGATGGGTTCCATATCAGGTCTCTCCTCTGCTCAACGACTTCGCGGCGCATCTTCCTCCGGAGGTCCCGTGATCCCGTACAGCAGGAAGCTGGCGAGATCGCCGATCATATCTCCCCTCGTCATGCGGTGCACTGAATCCGGCACCGAGAGGTCCTCGTCCCGGGCGAGCCGGGTCAGGTTATGCGCCGCCCACAGGGCCATGTCGCAGCTGAGTGCGATCAACGGCCAGTTTTCAATGTGGCGGGTGTGGATCCTTTCATTCTTACACAGCTGTTCGTACAGGGGCGCGTTTTCTCTGAAGTGGGCGTCCAGGGCGTCCAGGCAGGCCTGGGCCACGGGCGGGGAGTGGGGCATCTCGCCGAATATGATTCTGAAGACGTCGCAGTGCTGGGCAAAAAACTCCAGCCCCAGCTCCACGAAGGCCCGCGTCATCTCTTCCGGTCCGGCATCCCCGGCAATGTTCAGCTGCACGGGTTGCCCGGCCCGTTCGAAGGCGGGAGCGAGGCACTGCATGAGAAGATCTTCCTTGCTGTGGAAATGACGGTATATGGCGCCCTCGGAGAGCCCGGCGGCCCGGGCGATGCCGGCGATGGTGGCCCCTCTGAAACCCTGGTCGGCAAACCGACTGGTGGCGGCCGCGATTATGCGCCCACGCGTGTCCGGGGTCCTGTCCTCGGCCTCCTGCACCTTCCCCGCCTCCCGGTGAGTAAGTACTCACTCGCATACTACTCGCCCGTATCTGATGCTGTCAAGTATTCAGTCTCAGCCAGCCCCGCACGGACCGCACCGGTGGCCCCCAAATCCGACCGGGTTGACGGGGGCGTTGGCAATTGACTGTGCGCTGTCGAACATTTAGACTGTAATTGAAGTTAATGTTCGGTAGAAAGGATGATCGGGATGCCCACGATTGGGATCATCATGGGCAGCGATTCGGACATTCCCCGCATGAGGCGCGCAGCCGAGATTCTCGATGAACTGAAGCTGGAATACGAGGCGACCATTTGCTCCGCCCACAGGACACCGGACAGGACGGTCGAGTGGGCGAGGGGTGCGCGCGACCGGGGTCTGCGGGTCATAATTGCCGGTGCCGGCGCCTCGGCTGCCCTGCCCGGGGTGGTGGCGGCCCACACCGACCTGCCCGTGATCGGGGTGCCGCTGAAGGCCTGGGCCTTTGACGGGCTGGACGCCCTGCTCTCCATGGCGCAGATGCCCTCGGGGGTGCCGGTGGCGACGGTGGCGGTCAACGGCGCCGCGAACGGCGCCCTGCTGGCGGCGAGAATCCTCGCGGCGACGGATGATGGGGTGCGCACCAGGCTGGCGGAGTATTCCCGCAGGCAGTCGGCCGAGGTGGACGAGAAGGACCGCGAGCTGCAGAGGAAGGGCCTCGGTGATGGATCTTGATTCCTCGCTACACCCTGCCGGAAATGGGGCGTCTGTGGACGGACGAGCACCGATTTGAGACCTGGCGGCGGGTCGAGGTGGCGTGCATGCGCGCCTGGGCGCGCCTGGGCGTGATCCCGACCGGGGCGGCGGAGGAGGTCGAGGAGAAGACGCGGATCGACCCCGCCCGCATTGATGAGCTGGAGGCCGAGATCAGGCACGACGTGATCGCCTTCGTCACCTCTCTGGCCGAGCAGGTGGGTGAGGCATCCCGTCACATTCACTACGGCCTGACTTCCTCCGATGTGCTGGACACGGCCCTGGGACTGCAGCTGAAGGAGGCCGGGGAGATACTGCTGCGGGATGTCGACGGCGTCACAGACGCCCTGGCCGAGGCGGCGGTGAAGTACCGGGATGTCCCGATGATCGGGCGCACCCACGGGATTCATGCCGAACCGATCACGTTCGGGCTGAAGCTGGCGCTGTGGTTCGAGGAAATGGGGCGGGCGAGGGACAGGCTGGAGAGGGCGATCGCCGAGGTTTCCTACGGCAAGATCTCCGGCGCGACCGGAACCTACGCCCAGGTCCCGCCCCAGGTGGAGGAGATGGTCTGCCGCGAACTGGGGCTTCAGCCCGCGCCGGTGAGTTCACAGATTCTCGGGCGGGATCGTCACGCGGCCCTGTTGACGCAGCTGGCCATGGTGGGCAGCCTTCTCGAGAAGTACGCCACGGAGATCAGGCATCTGCAGAGGACCGAGGTGGGCGAGGTGGAGGAGCCCTTCCGCTCGGGACAGAAGGGGTCATCGGCCATGCCCCACAAGCGAAATCCCATCGTGACGGAGAGACTGTCCGGGATGGCCCGCCTGTTGCGCGGCCACGCGTCGACCGCCATGGAGAACGTCGCCCTGTGGCACGAAAGGGACATCTCCCACTCGTCGGTGGAGAGGGTCATCATACCCGACTCCACCATCCTGGTTGACTACATGCTGCAGAGGTTTGCCGTCGTCATCAGGGACATGCGGGTTTACCCGGAGCGCATGAGGGAAAACTTGGAGATGACGGGGGGACTGGTCTTCTCCCAGAGGGTGCTGTTGGCCCTGGTCGGTGCCGGGATGGGGCGCGAGGAGGCCTACAGTGCGGTGCAGGAGACCGCCATGAGGGCATTTGAGACGGAGGAGCCCTTCCGCCGGCTGATCGGCCGCGATCGGAGGGTGACCGAGAGAATCAGTGCGGAGGATCTGGAGCGGTGCTTCGACCTGGAGGAGCAGCTGGTGTGGGTGGACACAGTATTTGAGAGATTGGGGTTGATGTGAGTGTTGGAGGGAGTTTCCGAACTCGCGTGCAGGCCGGTGGAGCAGATCAAGGGCGATCTCGTGCACAGGGGAAAGGCCAAGGCCCTGTACCGCACTCCGTCGGATGATCTATTGCTGATGGAATTCACCGACGAGGCCACGGCCTTCGACGGCGGCAAGAAGGGCACCATTGACCGCAAGGGATTCTACAATGCTTACATTTCGGCCGCGGTCTTTCGTTACCTGGCCAGGTGCGGGCTGAACACGCACTTCGCCGGGCTGATGGAGGACCGCTATCACCTGGTTCGATCACTGCAGATGTTCGAGCTGGAGGTGGTGATCCGCAACGTGGCGGCCGGAAGCCTGGTGCGCAGGCTGGGCTTCGAGGAGGGGATGCAGCTGTCCAGGCCCATCCTCGAGTACTCGTACAAGGACGATGAACTGGGGGACCCCTGGATGAACCGCTATCACATCCGCGCCCTCAGTCTCTGCAGCGACGAGGAGATCATCGCCATTGAGGAGGACGCATGGCGGATCAACGCCATGCTGCGGGACTATTTCGCCGAGCGGAAGCTGATGCTGGTGGACTTCAAGCTGGAATTCGGGCGGTCCGCCGACGGTTCGGTGGTCCTCGGCGACGAGATCACTCCCGACACGTGCCGCCTGTGGGACATGGAGACGGCGGACAAACTGGACAAGGATCGCTTCCGCTTCGACATGGGCGGAATCGAGGACGCCTACCGGGAAGTGTACCGGCGGGTCGCATGGGAGGCCTGATGTGCGCGCGCGGGTCTATGTGACCCTGAAACCGGGAGTCATGGATCCCCAGGGGGAGACGCTCACCGCCTCCCTGAAGCGCCTGGGCTTCGACGAGGTCTGCGAGGTGCGGGTGGGCAAGTACCTGGAGATAGAGGTGGAGGGTGAGGGGTCAGAGGGGCTGGAGCGGGTGGACAGGATGTGTCGGAGGTTGCTGGCCAACCCAGTCCTGGAGGACTACCGCATCGAGGCTGAAGGATAGGGGGTGGCGGGGTGCATTTTTCCGTGGTGGTGTTTCCCGGTTCCAACTGCGACCGCGACTGTTACCGCGCCGCGTCGGAGGTGCTCGGGGCCTCCGTGGATTACGTCCGTCACACCGCAGAGGAGCTGCCGGCCACTGACTGCGTCATTTTGCCCGGGGGGTTCTCCTACGGCGATTACCTCCGGGCCGGCGCCGCGGCCGCCCACACCCCGGTCATGGACGCGGTGACCGACTTTGCCCGCGGGGGCGGCCTCGTTCTCGGCATCTGCAACGGGTTCCAGATTCTGTGTGAGGCCGGGCTGCTCCCGGGAGCACTCATGGTCAATGATCACCTGCGCTTTTGCTGCCGATACTGCTGGGTCCGCGTGGAGGACACCGGCACTCCCTTCACGGGGGAATGCGAGGAGGGCCAGGTCTTGCACCTGCCCGTCGCCCATCAGCAGGGCAACTACCGCCCGGATCCGGACGGTGAGCCGCCCAGGGTGCTGATGCGGTACTGCGGGTCAGCGGGTGAGCTGGCTCCCGAACACAATCCCAACGGATCCTGGGAGGCAATCGCGGCCGTGTCCAACCGGGCGGGGAATGTGGCCGGGATGATGCCGCACCCGGAGCGCTGCTGCGAGGCGGTCCTGGGAGAGACGGACGGGGCGGCGATCTTTCGCTCCATCCTCAACAGCTGGGAGGAGGACAGCCGTGTCAGCCGGTTGCGATGACCCCGGCCGGACCCCGTGGCAGGACGTGGGGCTCAGCCGCGATGAATACGACATGATCTGCGAGGTGCTCGGCAGGCGGCCGAACTCTCTGGAGCTGGGTCTGTACGGCCTGATGTGGTCCGAGCACTGCAGCTACAAGAGCTCGCGTCGGCACCTGGACCAGCTGCCCACCGACGCCCCCTTCGTCCTGCAGGGTCCGGGAGAGAACGCCGGGGTGGTGGACCTGGGT
>JAWOBW010000148.1:0-2849 GCA_046484105.1 Bacillota bacterium | reverse complement strand
ACGGGGTATATCGCATCCCAGCATCTCAACATTCCAAAATCTCAAAATTTCACCACACTCCCATCCGCGTCATCTGCGCAATCTGTGGATAGTGCTTCTTTTTGCCGTTGCCGTTTATTCCTAATTCCAGATTCCTCATTCCTAATTGTCTTCCCCAGATTCCAAATTGTCGTTCTGCCAGTTTGACAGCTCGGCGGCGTCCCTTGCGCGCCTCTTGCCAATATGACAGCGCACGCAACCCGGGGCCGCCGGCTCGCTCCGTGCGCGGAAGGCCGGTGAGCAGAGATCGTTCGCCTTTCTCCGTCATTCACAGGGCATCCAGACATCCCGGCGAACGGCTATTTGCCCCTGCAGCCCTCTCTCTCCAATATTGGCATATGTTTTGCGTATTAATCAAACAGGATATGCTGTTTCCTATGGCGGGTCCGTCGCGGGTCGGTGGTTCTCCCTCCTGGTGACGGAGAGAGCCGGCGAAACCACCCGGGGCCCGGGTCGGTGTATGAGATCGAGGGAGATGGGACCGTGAAAGGACAGGAGCGGGTGGAGGCTGCCCTTGCGGAGGCAGGAGAACCCATCGCGGTGGTGGAGCTGGCCCGGAGCGCCCGGACGGCGCAGCTGGCCGCGGACGCCCTCGGCACAGCCTTGGGCAGTATAGTCAAGTCATTGGTCTTCCTGGCCGACGGCAGGCCGGTGTTGGTGCTCGTGTCCGGTGATCGCCGGGTCAGCCCCGAGAAGCTTAAGCAGTTGCTCCGAGCGCGCCGGGTCATGATCGCAGATGCTCACCGGGTACGGGAGGAGACCGGTTTTTCCATCGGCGGTGTGCCCCCTGTGGGGCACCAGCCGCCCCTGCCCACCTTCATCGACGCGTCCCTGGAACGGTTCGAGACGGTGTACGCGGCAGCCGGTCACCACCAGGCAGTCTTCTCCGTCCCTTTCAAGACACTGGTACGCGTCACCAACGGCACCGTGGCGGACCTCGTGGAGAGCGGATAGAGCCCCGTCCCCGAGCCCGGAGTCTGCGGCAAGTCTGCCCCGACCCCCCGGTCTCGATCCCTATGGCGCGGGGGCAGTCGGAGGATGGATGGAGAGCCTTGTTAGGCCCTGGTGCAACAACCGCATCGGTCATTCCGAGCGCAGCGAGGAATCTCGCTCACGCTGGTCAGAAGCAACTCACACTAGGAGGAGATTATGAACAATGAGTCGAGAAGGAAGAAGTTCGGAATCATCGTCAGTGGCGGCCCGGCACCGGGCATCAACGGCGTTATCCACTCGGCCACTATCGAGGCGCGCACCCAGGGCTACGAAGTCATCGGAATCTACGATGGGTTTGACCATTTGATGGAGGGAAAGATCGTCGGGTGCCCGCTGACGATTGACGACGTGAGCCGCATTTATCTCAGAGGCGGGTCGATCCTGCGCACGTCCCGGGCGAATCCCACCAAGGAGGAGAAACACCTCCGCCTATGCGGCGAGGCGTTGATGGCCGAGGACATCGGCTATCTCGTGGTGATCGGGGGCGATGACACCGCCTACGCGGCCTACCGGGTGGCGCGGTACGCCCAGGAACATATGGGCGCCGACATTCGCGTGGCCCACGCGCCGAAGACGATTGACAACGATCTGCCGTTGCCTGAGCAGATCAACACATTCGGCTTCGAGACCGCCCGCCAGGTCGGCACCGAGATCACCATCAGTCTTATGGAGGAGGCCCTCACCGGCCTGCGCTGGTTCGTCGTGGTGACCATGGGCCGCAAGACGGGCCACCTGGCACTGGGCATCGGGAAGAGCTCGGGCGCCACACTGACCCTCATCCCCGAGGAGTGGGAGGGCCGAACCATTCGGATGCAGGAGGTCGTGGACATCCTCGTGACGGCCATCCTCAAGCGGATGACCGACGGCAAGTGCTACGGCGTCGCATTGGTCTCGGAGGGCGTGATGGAGCACATGTCGCACGACGACCTGCGGGAACTCGAGTACGTCGAGCGAGACGCCTTCGGCAACGTCCATCTGGCGGAGATAAACTTCTCTGACATCCTCAAACATGAGCTGGACAGCGAGCTTGCCAGGCTGGACATCCCCATCCGCGTCACCAGCAAGGACCTGGGGTACGAGCTGCGCTGCACGGACCCCGTGGCCCTGGACATCGACTACACCCGCAGCCTGGGTGAGGCTGCTGTCGCTTTTCTGCTGGAAGGTGGGACCAACGCCACGGTCACCATCCAGGGCACCCGAGTGGTCCCCATCCCCTTCATAGACATGATGGATCCCGAGACCGGACGGACGGAGATACGCAAGGTCAATCTGGACTCCTTCATCTACCGCTCCGCCTACAAGCTGATGATCCGCCTGAAACCCCAGGACGCCCAGGATGAGGCGCTCTTGAGGAGCATGGCAGAGCACACCAAGCTCTCGCTCGATGAGTTCAAGTCCCGTTTCGGGTATCTGCTCGACCTCGAATGAGGTCCGTGGGACCCGCAGCGGCGGCTTGCGAGCCAGACGTTTCCATTTCAGTCGATAGGAGGCCAAAATGGATCGAATTGCCGTTCTGACCAGTGGAGGCGACAATCCGGGTCTCAACCCGTGCATCAGGGCCGTGGTGCGCATCGGGCTCCATCTCGGTATGGAGGTGATGGGCGTCCATCGGGGATACGCCGGTCTCATGGGGGGCGAGATCAACAAGCTGGACAGCCGCGCCGTGGCCGGTATTCTGGGCCGGGGAGGGACCATCTTGGGCACCGCCCGCGCCCCCGAGTTCGAAGAGGTCCAGGGACGACGCCAGGCGCTGCGTATGTTGAACCGCCACGGCGTCGACGGCCTGGTCGTCATCGGCGGCAACGGGTCCTTAACCG
>JAWOBW010000022.1:0-7531 GCA_046484105.1 Bacillota bacterium | reverse complement strand
AGTGTAGATCGCATATTCAGACATCCCGTTCAGCTCCAGTCGAGACCCGCACGACTCTGCGGGCCAGCTCACTCCATCATGACGGGCATAAACTGAACCGTGACACACCCGAAGGCGCCGGCAGTCGTTCGCCCTGTCAACAACGAAACGCTCCCCGCGCTCAGGAGATGAAGGGTGGCCCGACGTAGGATGCGCAGGAGATGACCAGCAACAGAATCACCAGCCCCTGGATTGCGGCACCCACGATGCTGAGGATCTTCCCAGCCAGGGCCAGGCTCATCCCCCTCTCCTCAGTGCGCTCGATTTCCCTGATGCCGCCGGTGGCGTAGATGAACCCGATGATCCCGAGAAACAGTCCCAGGCCGGGGATTATCACAGCCAGCACCCCGAGGGTGAAGCCGACAATGGCCTTGTGATTCAGCGGTTTCTGCTGAGTCATTTCATTCATCTCCAATACCTGATACTCGCCCAGCGGCCGAAACGCCCCATAAATATATGACACTCCTATCTCCATCTGTCAATCCGGATTCACGGAAGTCCCGTGAACTCCTTCAACCCCTGCGGGTGATCCTACCTCGCAGATCCCCGCCCACCTCACCCTCCTCCCGATATGGTGGGGCGTCGGCCAGAGAGACAGCCAAATCCTCGCCCCGTCTCAATCCCGCCGCATCCTCTCAATAACCGCCACCAGCCTCCTGACGAGATGATCGCGGTAGCATTCGCCCTTCTCCCGGTTCGCCCGGCTGGGGCTCCCCTTCACGCCGCCGGTCTCTTCCGGAGCATTCATGGGCCGCGCAACATATGCCAGGGTGTCTTTCGCTTCTCGGGGGTCCACATGATACAGGTCGATCTCCTCCGCCGGGTGATCCTCTGCCCTCGCCATGTCAACTAGGTCCGGTCGGGAGACGAGAAGGTGGGAGGTCTCTATCTCGTCAGCGTGACCCACGGGGCCGAATCCGAGCCGCCCGCCGATCTCCCTGGACATGTAGGCGGGATCGAAGATCTCCGTCCGACAGCCACCGATCTCCCGTTCGGCTCTCTCGCAGACCAGCTGCATCCAGGGGATATTCGCGATCCGGTGCCCGTTGACCAGCACAAACCGGGAAAAACCGCCCGATGCGAGCGACCTGATCATGTCATAGACAAACTCCAACAGGATCTCGGGCCTCACCGTCATCGTCCCCGGCAGCTCCATGTGATGCCCGGACATACCGTACCACAATGGGGGAGCCACCACCGCCCCGGTCAATTCTGCCGCCCGTTCAGTCAAGTCTATGGCCGCGTATGTGTCGGTGCCCAGGGGAAGGTGTCTGCCGTGCTGCTCGGTGGAGCCAATCGGCAACAGCACCACCGCGCCCCCTGCAGACACAACCTCCCTCGCATCCTCCCAGCTCATCTCACTCAACTGATGTCGCCTCACGCCAATCCCTCCCGCATGTGTTGGTACTGTCCAGCCTCCGGTCACCCTCCGCATCGACGCGGGTCCTGAAGCGTTCGCTGCCGCCGCCCCCGTTTCCTTTCCAGCCGGGGGAATCGGCGCTTGACGCGCGCCGCCCCCGCAGAAGGAACCCTCCCCGCCGTCCCCGGACACGCACTGCCCCGGGGCGTCCGACAACAACGGGCTTGACTCCTGCCGCCGCAGCCGCTACACTGTGACTGAACGTTCATTCAGCGAGGTGTCAGCATGGACAGAAGAGAACAGATTCGACGGGGAGCAATCGAGGTCATTGCCAGGAAGGGGTTCCACGCCGCCACCACCCAGATGATCGCCCGGGAGGCGGATGTGGCCGTGGGAACTATATACAACTACTTCCGCAGCAAGGATGAGATCCTCAACCACATCATCGAGGTCGAGTGCGAGAGGCGAAGCGGATTCCTCCGCCGCATGATTGAGACTTCTTGGCCGGCGCGGAAAAAGCTCCGAGCGTTCCTCGAAATGCACTTTGACCAGATAAGGGAAAACCCGGCCCTGGCCCGGCTGATGCTGCAGGAATGCCGTTTCGCCGGGCGGGAGGATCCCGACCCGATCCGCGATCGCTACATGGAAATGCCCCGTCTTCTGGGCGAGATGCTCAGCCCTGGCGGAGACAGGGAGGAATCGCGAATTCTGGGCACCGCCGTATTCGGAGCAGTTCAGGCCTTCTCCCTGCAGTTCCTCCTGACGCCTCAGACACCAGAGGTGGAGCTGGACCAGGCCGTCGATTACCTGGTGGACCTGTTCGCCGGAAGATGATCGTTCATTTCTGTGTGCATGAGTGAGCACTCACTCATGCAGGGGAGGTAATTGTAACCGTGACCATGAGCACTGTACTGTTGATACTGGGAACAATCGTCGCTCTGATCTGGTCCCACCTCAGAGACCGAGACAGGACCGCCAGGAGCATTCGAATTGCCGGAGGCCTGTTCGTGCAGACCGCCACCCAGATCGCTGCCATCCTCGCCCTGGTGGGGCTGGCCCTGGCCCTGATTCCCGAGGAATATATCCGGGAGCTGTTGGGAGGATCTGACGCCGTCCTGAGCACCCTCTTCGGTGCTGCGATAGGAACCGTGACCATCCTGCCGGCCTTCGTGGCCTTTCCCCTCGCCGCGTCCCTGATGGAAAGAGGCGCCCACCTGGTGGCCGTGGCCGCCTTCGTCACGACCCTCACCATGGTGGGCTTTGCCACCCTGCCCATAGAGATCAGGCATTTCGGGAGAAGATTCGCCCTGCTCCGAAACGCCTTCAGCTTCGGAGCGGCCCTGCTCATTGCCCTGGGAATGGTGGTGCTACTGTGAGGCTGGTGCAGACGCTGAAACGCAACAAACTGCTTCTCATCGCACTGATCGCCTACGTCGCGGCGTTCCTTCTGGATGCCGGCATCTTTCGACAGGCCGTGGCGAACACCTGGGTGTACGTCAGCGAGATGCTGCAGATCCTCCCCGCCGTCTTCGTCCTGTCCGCCCTCATAACCGTGTGGGTACCCGCGGAGGTCATCATGCAGAACTTCGGAACTGACTCGGGCGTGCGCGGCAGGTTGATATCAGTGTTGATAGGCTCGCTGTCAGCGGGCCCCATCTACGCCGCTTTCCCCCTCACCCAGTCCCTGCTGCGCAAGGGAGCCAGCCTGGCCAACGTGGTCATCATCATCAGCGCCTGGGCAGTGGTGAAACTGCCGATGTTGATCGTGGAGGGGCGATTTCTGGGGATCAGCTTCGCCGCAGCCAGGTACCTTTTCACGGTTCCGGCCATCCTTCTCATCGGCTACCTGGTCGCCCGGTGCACCACCCGGGCGGAAGTGCTGCGGGCAACTGCTAAAGAGACATCCTCGGCCTCAGTCAGGGAGCATGTTCTCAGAGTCCTTCCGGGTCACGATTGCGGCGCCTGCGGCTTCGGGGACTGCGCCAGTTGTGCCGCCGCCCTGGCTGAAGGAGAGGTGGGGGTCGAGATCTGCGTCGTCGCCGACGACGAGACCCGGGAAGAGATAAGTGCCATACTGTAGTGGGTCGACGGTCGCCCCGGGTCATCAGAAAAGCTGGATCCCGCCAGTCGCCCTTCACCCGGGGCAGCGGCCATCCGGGCCGGCCGCTGTGGGTCAGATGGTATCGACAGCAGCGGTCGTGCCTTTCACCCACATCATTGCCTCGTCAGCCGATCATTCACGGAGCCATCAGGGCCCGGCTCTCAATGTCGCAGACCAGCATGTGTCCCGGGTAGTGAGAAATCATCAGCTCGGGACGACTTCGCATGGCCACGACCTGTGGCGTCACTCCGCAGGGATGAAACACCGGCACGTCCCCGGGCTCCAGCACCGGTGGATCGCCGAAGCTAACCACCGACAGGTCCTCTATGCCAATGGCGGCGGGATCGCCCACGTGAACCGGTGCACCGTGTGCCAGGGGAAATCGCGCAGTCACCAGCACCGCGCGGGAGACGAGGTGCCCGGGAATGGGACGCATGGTGACAACCATGTTGCCGCGGAACGGTCCGGCCTCCCTGCATTCAATGTTGCTTTCATACATCGGGACCGTTCGACCGGCCGCGAGATGACGGACTGGAACCAAGGCCTTCAGCAGATCATCTTCGAAGGTCAGGCTGCATCCCAGCAGAAAGGCAACCAGATCGCTGCGCCAGTACTGCTCGATCGAAATGGGTTCGTCGACGACAGCCCCCTCCCGGTACACCCGGTAGCGGGGGATCTCGCGGCGAATGTCAGCATCGGCAATCTGGGCAAGGAACGGGCTGCCGGGCTCGGTCACCTCCAGCACCGGACAGGGCCCGGGATTGCGCCCGCAGAAAGACAGGAAGGCGAGGGCCAGCGCCTCAGGCAGCACCACCAGGTTGGCCTGGACATACCCGCTCCCCATGCCCCCCGTGGGGCCCCGCCAGTTCCCCCGGGCGATCTCGGTCCTGAGGTCAGTGGGAGCCAGTCCGGCCGCCTGTTCGAAACTCAACACGATCCGACCACCACCTTCCCCGCCAAATCAGCCCGCGCGTCGCCCGCGTAATCATCGGAGCACCTGCAGCCAAGATGAGGCGCACTGGCCCCTTTGAGAAAGGGACCAGCTTCAATCTACACCGTCGTCTCTTCTCCTGGCTTCAGCACACAGACCTCGACTTCCGGCGTCTTCTCCGCAACCAGGCGGGAGAACTCACCGGGATCTCCCACCAGGGCCGGGAAGGTGCCGTAGTGCATGGGGATGACCTTCTTCGGGCGGAGCATCTGCACCGCGAAGGACGCCTGAACGGGGTCCATGACGTAGACGCTGCCTATGGGCAGCATCGCCAGGTCAATATCATACATATCTCCCAGGACGCTCATGCTACTGAAGATGCCGGTGTCCCCGGCGTGGTAGATCTTCTTGCCGTCCTCGGTGGTTAAGATGTAACCGCAGGGGGCTCCCAGAGTCGAGGAATGGAAGGCCTGCACCATGGTGACCTCGACGCCTTCGATACTGACCGTTCCTCCGATGTTCATGCCCACGCCCTCCTGCAGACCCTCCTTCTTGAGCGCGGCGAGAACCTCCGGTTGAACCGCCGCCGTTGCCCCCCCAGATGTCAGAAAGGGTATGTCTTCTCCCTTGTGATCGAAGTGATCGTGGGTGATGAGCAGCAGATCCACATCACTGAACCGGTCCAGTTCGTCAGGACATGCGGGGTTTCCCGTAATCCAGGGGTCGATCAGTATCCGCATCCCCCCGCCGGTGATGATCTCGAAGGCAGAGTGTCCGATCCACCTGACCTTGTTCTCTGCAGCCATTGATCCACACCTCCCAACAGATAATGTCTCTTCTGGCCTGCAATAGTACTCCTTCTCTTCCATCCCTGGGGTATCCTGCCTGATGTCGCCCCCCGGAAGGACAACACCGCGCCGTGAAGAAAGGTCTACTGTGCGGATAGCAGCAGTCCCTGATGACCTGGAGGTATGTGAGCATGAAAGACAGAAACCACAGATCGCTGCGCATCGATGACGACTGGCTGGGCTGCATCCTGGGATTGCTCATCTTGTTTCTGGTGGGCATACTCCCCGGCATAATACGCTGACCTGGAGGCATCACAAATGGCAAAACTACCCCCCAAACACGACAACTGGGGTGAGTACCTGTTGAACATCATTCCCGGACTCGCTCTCTGTTTCGCTCTCGGAGCCCTTGCCCGCTGGCTCGACGCCAACCTCATACCCGAGCAGCTATTCATCTTCAACTACGTATTGATCGCAATTCTGCTTGGACTCATCGCCCGCAACTTCCTCCCCCTGCCGCCCCGACTCTTCGACGCAGGGATCAACTTCTCCGCCAGGATGTGTCTGTATGTGGGCATTGTCCTGCTGGGAGCGCGTCTGAACCTGGTTGAGATCTTCTCCATAGGCTCGTCCGCCCTGATCATGGTCAGCATATCCATAGCCTTCTGCATTGCGCTTTGCGGGTGGTTTGCCAGGCGGATGGGCGCCGGAGAGAGATGGGGTCACCTGGTCGGAGTGGGCATCGGTGTGTGCGGAGTCTCCGCCATCATGGCGGTGGCGCCCGCCATCCGGGCGCGGGAACGGGAAATCGTCACCGCCATCGGTGCCGCCCTGCTGACCGACGTCATGGTCCTATTGACCCTGCCCCTGGTGGGACATGCCCTCGGCTGGGGAGACACGCTGGCCGGCTTCACCGCCGGCGTCGTACCCTCGAACACGGCCCAGTGCATCGCCATCGGGCATGCATACTCCGAGGGCGCGGGCGCCGTCGCAACCATAGTGAAGTCGGCCCGGAATGCGTTGATGCCGGCGGTGGTGCTGGTCCTCACTTACATATACACCCGCAGGGGTCTGCCCGTGGGAGAGAAAGTGCATCTGGGACTTCTGTGGAGCAAGTTCCCCAAGTTCATCGTGGGACTCATGATAGCCGCCTCGCTGGCGACCCTGGGACTCATAACTCCCGAGGGCGCGGCCACCGCCCGCACCCTCTCAACCTGGTGCTTCGTAACCTGCTTCGTCGGCATCGGGGCCGGGATAGACATCCGCGAGCTGAAGGGACAGGACCTGGCCGTGATCGCCTTCGGGTTCCCAATGACCATCATCCTGTGGCTGTATGTGTACGTTTACGGAACGGCAATCCTTATGCTCTGACGCTGTGAGCAAGTACTCGTCGAGAATGCGCAGCCCCCTGGCGGGGTCAGAAGTCCCTCATGGACAGCGATATCCTGCCCCGCTCCACATCAACCTCTCTGACCCGGACCGTCACCACGTCAGCCACTGCCACCACGTCATTGGGGTCGCGAACGAACCGATCGCTCAGCTCAGAGATGTGCACCAGGCCGTCGCGGCCCACCCCTATATCCACGAATGCGCCGAAGTCGACCACGTTGCGGACGGTCCCCAGCAGCACCTGCCCCGGCTGCAGTGCCTCGATGCTCAGGATGTCGCTGCGCAGTATGGGCGCGGGCATGTCCTGTCGCGGGTCCAATCCCGGACGTCTCAGTGACTGAATGATATCCCTGACGGTCGGCAGTCCCAGATCCACGCGCTCCGCCATCTCGGCAGGATCCAATTGTCCCACGGCGGCCGTAACACCCGCCTGGTCCTCGGCCAGCTGGGCCTCATCCTGCCCCGCGTACCGCAAAATGGCGCGCGCCGCGTCGTACGACTCGGGGTGCACCCAGGTATTGTCAAGGGGGCATTCGCCGTCGGTAACCCGCAGGAAACCGGCCGCCTGGGTGAATGTCTTCGGTCCCATTCCCGACACTTCTAGCAGATCAGCACGCGAGTTAAACGGCCCCGCATCCTGCCTCCGCGTCACTATCGCGGCTGCCAGACCCGGACCCAACCCAGAGACGTAGGTCAGAAGGGCCACTGAAGCTGTGTTCACATCCACTCCCACCCGGTTCACGCAGGATTCAACCACTGCATCCAGTGCGTCCACCAGCCTGGTCTGAGCCATGTCGTGTTGGTACATACCCACTCCGAGAGAACGCGGGTCTATCTTGACCAGCTCCGCCAAAGGATCCTGGATCCGGCGGGCTATGGAAACAGCCCCCCGCAGCGAAACATCCAGATCGGGCAGCTCTTCT
>JAWOBW010000017.1:0-6536 GCA_046484105.1 Bacillota bacterium | reverse complement strand
GTCCCTCCTTGTCTTGGCTGCCGTACCCTGACTCAACAACATTCACCCACCCAAACGGATTTGCCCGCCTGCATCTTGACCATAATCGGTATCAACCTCCCTCAAAAGGCATCGGCCATCCGCCTAACATCTGCTCAATGGACCTGTTTATAATCCATTTCGACTCATTGCCATGGTTTTCCTGCCCTCATTCTCAATTCAGCAGAGACCTAGTTGATGGATAAAGCGCGGCCTTCTAATGAGGGCTACAGCACTACACGGAAGCCCCTTGTTCTACCCCCGAGATCAGGGTCCGATCTGCGGCCACATGATCCCCTCCGTCCGGGCTGCCCGCATGCCCTCACCGCGGTCGGTCGGGAAGTTCACCACCGATACACCCGTTTGAGTCCGGCCTCCGCGGCCGCCTTCAGCGCCGCCGAGATTTCCCCGGGTGCCGGTCTGCGATCGAGGGGAGGATAGTCCCACGCCCGGTGGGCGGGGTAGTATTGATCCATCAGGTTGACGAAGGTGTTTTCGGATATCTCCGCGGCCAGGAATTCGACCACTTCCCGGGTGCCCGCCATATTCTCGGGCAGGACGAGATGGCGAACCAGCAGCCCGCGGGTGGCAATGCCCCGTTCATCCAGAGACAGGTCACCCACCTGGCGGTGCATCTCCGCAACTGCCTTCCGGTTCACCTCCGGGTAGTCCCGGGCCATGGACAGTCTATCCGCCACCTCGGGATCCTGGTACTTCATGTCGGGCATGTATATGTCGACGACCCCGTCCAGAAGACGGAGCCCCTCGAGCGAATCGTATCCCCCCGTGTTGTACACGAGCGGCAGATTCAGGCCGCGCGGGGCTGCCCAGGCTGTGGCTCCGAGGATCTGGGGAATCACGTGACTGGGGCTCACCAGGTTGATGTTGTGACAACCCTTCCGCTGCAGGCGCAGCATGATGCGACCCAAGTTCCTCAGCCCCTGCTGTCGCCCGACCATGTACTGGCTGGTCTCGTAGTTCTGGCAGTAGATGCAGCCCAGGTTGCAGCCGCAGAAGAATATGGTGCCGGATCCCCTCGTTCCCCGCAGGGGAGCTTCCTCTCCCGGATGGGGACCGTAGCTGGCGACGAGGACGCGGTCTCCAGTCCGGCAGAAACCCAGTTCTCCCCGCGTTCGGTCCACCCCGCACTCACGGGCACACAGGTGACAGTCTCGCATGCTCTCCCACGACCTGCGCACGCGCTCGATTAGTTCTCCTTCTCCCAACTCCAGGTAGGCAACCGTCACCCTCACTCACCCCATTGAAGGAGAGTCTGCGAATCTACCGGGGGCAACCCCCTCTCCGCCGGCGCACTTCCGCGCTCCCGTGCATCCTCAGCTAATCTTCCCGCCCTCACCGGGGATCATGCCCGGTTGGACTGCAGGCGGTAGCGGGAGCACCCCCCAATCAGGCCAGGGGGACTACTCGGGGTCATCTTGTCGCGGCGGCAGTTCCCCGTCGTCCATCTCCTGGATGAGGGCTCTCCTGCGGCGCAGGCCGTAGACCAGCCACCAGGCACTCGCAGCCAGCACCACCGCTGCCATCAAGACGAAGGGAACCGAGCGCAGGGTCGCCCGCAGGTGCATCCCCGTGGAGAAATCCGCGGGATCGAGGGAGGTCATCTCCGCCACGATCTCCGGGGCAAAATCGGCGAAGGTGTCAAATGCGTCCCGTCTCGACCGGTAGTTGTCCTCCAGGTAGTCGGCCAGATGCCGGGTCAGGTAGAATCCCCGCCCCTCATTGACCGCTATCTCCCGCTCATAGGCAGACCCGCCGTACAGATCCTTCATGGCCAGGGCACAGATGGCGCGGATGACCTGTTCATTCACGAAGGTGTGAACGTTTGCATACAGCTGGTCGCGCATCCTCTCTTCCACCGGTTCGAAAAGGGATCGCAGTTCATACACCTCTACCGCCAGTCCGGCCAGGGTGGGGTCCACGTAGGAATGACTCCATTCGTGCAGTGTCAACCCGGCCAGGGATTCTCCGGCGATCGGGCCATCGCCCGTACGAATCACCCCCACCATGATCACCTCGCCGCTCGCGGTTCTGACAGTCGCCCCGTAGCCGCCCGCCGGAGACATGGCCGGGGCCAACACGGTGTGATATTCGGCCGCGCGCCACCCGTAGAAGGTCTCCAGCCACTGGACCAGGCGGGGACCGTCGAGATCCGAGGCCACTTCCTCCACCGCTGTCTCCAGCTGGCTCCGGTGCTGCTCGAAGAAATCCGCAAAATCAGATTCCCCGGCGAAATCGGACAGGGCGCGGCGAAACCTGTCCAGCTCAGCCTCGCTGCCGGCCCGGCGGATCAGATACTCGTCGTAGGGGTGGACGAGGCTGAGCTCCGGTGGGGAACCAAGACGGAAGGCCAGATTCGCGGGAGCATCGTGAGCGAAGCCGCGGGCCAGAAGACGCCCGGCGATCTCAGCGGCCCGGTGTTGCGAGTGGGCGGAGAAGAATCGATCCATCGCCCTCGAATACTCACCGCCGCCTTCCCTTCCGATGAAGTCCTCCATCCACTCTGTCTGACGCAGAACTGCAGTCATCAATTCCATCTCGGGCAAGACCGCGACATATATGCCGGGCGCCTGCTCCCTGACGACGGGGTCTGCAGTCGCGGGAGCCGCGCCAGCCGTGCCGAGCAGAAGGAGGATCAGCACGAAGGCCACGAAGGCTATGATCAGATGCCGGATGAGACGGATCGCACTACAGGATATTCCCCAGCACCTCCACGATCCTGTCTATGTCGCGCTGCTCGTTGTAGAAGTTCACCGCAGCCCGAAGCCCTCTCGAACGGAGGGCGACATAGACGTCCCTCTCCGCCAGTTCGGAGACCAGCCGCCCGTCCTCGGCGCGATCGCCCGCAGTGAAAGAGACAATCCCGGAACGGTGCATGGGCTGACGGTGGCTGGTGATCTGCAATCCCAGGCGCTCTATTCCCTCCATCAGTCTCTGAGTTCGTTCCGTCACGTACTGTGCGATGGCCTCCACCTCACAGTCGAGAAGGAGCCCCACCGATGATTCCAGGGCCAGGATCCCGGGAAGATTCCACGCACCGGTGAAGAATCTCCGCGCGTCGGGGTGAAAGTCGAGCCCGCCGGCGGACCTAACCCCGCTGACCCCGTGACGCCCCACCAGGGGTGGGTGCATCTTGTGCACCATCTCAGAATTGACGAATATGCAGCCGTTGCCGCGGCCGGCCAGCAACCATTTGTAGCCTCCCGCCACCAACACCGAGACGTGACATTCCCTGACATCGACCGGCATAACCCCGAGACTCTGGATCGCATCCACCACCAGGAAGATTCCTCGCTCCCGGCAGAAGGATCCGATCCTGCGAAGGTCATGCCTGAAGCCGTTCATCCACTCCACGTGACTCAGAGCTATGACCCTCGTCCGGTCATCAGCGTAACCGAGAAGCTCCTCGGTCTCCAGGCCGGGGCCATCCCATCTGGCTCTCCTGACCTGCACACCCCGCGAATGCAGATTCAGCCAGGGATAGACCAGGCTGGGATGATCGGGATCGGGTATTATGATGTTGTCCCCCGCCTGGAGCGGAAGAGAGGCCGCGGCCAGGCTTATTCCCTCCGAGGTGTTGGCCACGAAGGCTATCTCCTCGCTCTCTGCATTCATCAGCTGGGCGAGTCGCTTCCGGGCAGCCTCCAGGGCGCGGGGAACGTTGGGTTCGAAATGAGGTCGTCCCAGCGATTCTGTAATCCTCGTGAGCCGCTCGATAGTACGCCTGGGGACCGGACAGTAGGCAGCATTGTTCAAATAGGTGATTTCGTCGATTTCGGGAAACTCCCCGCGAATCACATCCCGGGATAGCATGGAATCATCCTCCTCAGACATGTCTGTGTCACTATGCAAGGGATCTTCGCCAGCTCACCCCCGCACACCTTCTCCCAGGGACTGGGGTCCACCCGGGCCGCCCCGGGAGCCCTCCCACAGGACTGCATCTGGCCGCGGGCACCATGTGAAGATTCAGCAGAAAATGGACAGTGCGAGCAGCGTACCACGTTGCGGAAGGAATGCTCAATCAGCGCCTCCAGACACCCGCCCCAAGTGACCTTCCCGTTGACCGCGGAAGTGGCAGCTCAGTCTGAGCGCTTGAGGAAGGCCGTCATGCAGTGAAGGGCTCCCCAACCCTTTCTGATCTCGGATATGTCGATCTCGACCGTCTCCACTCCCTCCGCCTCCAGCGCTGCCCTGGTCAGCGGATTCCCCGCCGGCAGAAGGACTCTCCGGGGGCCAAGGACCACCAGGTTGATGGCCGCCCCTTCCTTGACCTCCTCGATGGAAGGCGCCTCGATGATCCTGATCCCGCGGTCCACCAGGGCACGCCAGACATCGTAGGGAGTCTGCCACGGAAAGATCAGGGCCAGGTCGTGATCCACCATGTTCATCAGCCCGTCAACGTGGGCGTGAGCATATGGAATGGGAAAGGGGATGATGTTTGTGACCCCCATGGCTGTGAGGACCTCCTCCACCTGACGGGCACCCTCCGGATTGCACCGCACACCGGTCCCCAGAATCACGGTCTCGCGGTCCACCCACATGGCACAGGCGCCCTCAAAGGTCCCGATTCCCGTCACCGTCCGCACGATCGGCACTCCCAACCGGGCAAGGGCGGCGGCAGCATAGCGCTCCTCCCCGCGTCGACAGGCTATGGCTGGCCTCCCCACGATCGCCCCTTCGGGAGTCATGAAGACCAGATCGCGCATGAACAGGGCATTTGGCCTGTCCCTGCGCATCTCGTGCACGTAGTGGACCTCGGCCCCGGCCTCACGGTATATGCGCGCCATCTCGTCGTGCTGGGCGCGGGCGATTTCCGGATCCATCGCCCCGGTCCAACGCCACTGTGACGGGTCACCGATGTCCTCGATCTCGGCACCTGGGCGCCGCAGCAGGACCGCCTCCAGCCTGCCACATTCTGACGCAACGCCCCAGTCGCCCCAATACTGGGAGATCTCCTCCTCAAAGGGGGTTTCTACGGCGAACCATCTCTCCTCCCTCTCACCGTACTGCACGGACATCTCTCCCCACCGGATGTGGTCACACCATACATGCCCATGGAGTTTCTTCACCCCCGGCCGGCTTTCCTGCATTGCAGCATATGGAAAGCCCCGGGAGGAATAGGCACACAGTGGTCGAATGGTTAGAGGAAATCTGATTTGGAGGCAATGATATGAGCGAGCATCTCTCCATGTCCTTCGACGGGTTCTACACCTACGACGAGTTGACAGACTTCCTCAAGACAGCATCTTCGGTCTACCCGCAGCTCACGAAACTTGAATCCATCGGCAAATCCTACGAGGGCAGAGATATCTGGGCAATCACCATCACCAACTCCGACACGGGACCGGCAGAGGATAAGCCGGCAATGTACGTCGACGGCAATATCCACGCCGGGGAGGTCACCGGATGCGCAGTCTGTATGTACACCATACAGCACCTGCTGAACAACTACGGAACAGATGAGGTGGTCACTGAGCTGCTGGACACGAGGGCGTTCTATGTCCTCCCCCGGGTCAATCCCGACGGGGCCGAGGTGTACCTGACCTCGCCCGACATGCTCAGAAGCAGCGTCAGGCCCAATCCGGACTTCGAGTGGAAGGACAATCACCTCTACCCGGAGGACATTGACGGTGACGGCGAGATCCTGACCATGCGGCTGCCGGATCCCAATGGAACTCACAAGGTCTCTGAGAAGGATCCCCGGCTCATGGTCCCCCGCAGGCCGGACGATTTCGGCGGGACATACTACAATCTGCTTCCCGAGGGGATCATCCACAACTACGACGGCAGTGAGATTGCCATCGGCCCGCGCAAGTGGGACCTGGACATCAACCGCAACTTCCCGGCAGACTGGAAACCCACCCAGGCCGGCGGCGGGCGCTATCCCCTCTCCGAGCCGGAAACCCGTGCCATGGTGGACTTCATCCTGGCCCATCCCAACATAGCCACACTGCAGGCCTACCACACCTTCGCGGGGATAATCCTCCGCCCCTCGTGCACCCGGCCGGACGACGATCTGGACGGAGACGATATCAGGGCCTTCGAGAGCGTGGGCGAGCTGGGAACTGAGACCACCGACTACCCGGTCAGGTCAGTTTACCACGGCTTCACCCGCGACAAGGGCACCGCCCGCCACGGCGTCTTCATCGACTGGGTCTACGAGAATCTCGGTATCCTCGGATACACGACTGAGCTGTGGAACAAGTACAGCCGCGCGGGCATCGACGCCGATGACATTCCCTTCGGCAAGTCAGTCCCGGAGGAACAGATGCTCAGACTGCTCGAATGGCACGATGAGGAGGGCCTTGACTCCTTCATTCCCTGGAGGGAGGTGGATCACCCCCAGCTGGGGAAGGTCGAGGTGGGAGGATTCCGGCAGAAGACCTTCCAGCAGAACGCCCACTTCAAGTTCCTCGAGGATGAATGTCACAAAAACACCATATTCAACCTGCAGGAGAGCGAGACGCGGAGTGGCCAGCGCATGCTGCAGGTTGAATATG
>JAWOBW010000096.1:0-4233 GCA_046484105.1 Bacillota bacterium | reverse complement strand
TCCCGCAGGTTCATCTATATAGCGATATGCCCATCCCTTACCCTGCAGTACTGCAGGGGCACACCCGCCTCGTATAGATGGGCAGGGGAGGGATGGCATTGCTGCACGACAACCTGCTTCTCATCATACTCCTGGGGCTGAGCCTGGTGGCAGGCAACCGTCTGGTCGGGGCGGCGGCCGGTCTTCTCCTGCTGCTCTCTCTTCTGCAGATGGATGCAGCCATCACCTACTTCGCCGACAGGGCCATCGACCTGGGTCTGATTCTGCTGCTGGTGGCCATACTGGCTCCCTTTGCCGGGGGGCGCCAGGACTGGTCGGAGCTGAGGCGGCAGATGGGAAGCGGGGCCGCCCTGGCCGCGGTGGCGGGGGGGATGCTGGCGACCAGGCTGCAGGGGGGCGGGCTGGCACTGTTGGAACAGCAGCCCCACATTATCCTGGGACTTCTGATTGGGACAGTCCTGGGAGTTCTGTTCCTGGGGGGAATACCCGTCGGTCCCCTGACCGGGGCCGGGTTGACGGCCCTGATTCTGTGGCTGTTCACTCGACGATGGCTGTAGGTCAGTCCTCGAGTATGTCCCGGGGGACCATGCGCTCCGGGCTTATGAGGACGGCGGAGAGAATCGCCGCGGCGGCGGCGGTGCCCCCAGCTGTCGCCAGCAGGAGGAGTCTGCTCTGGGCGGCCAGGAGTCCGAAGGCGGGGGGACCGAGGGCCACGCCGATGAACCGCACCGTGCCGTAGAAGGCCGTGGTCAGGCCGCGGGTCTTCAGTGGGGCTGAGCTGGTGATCAGCGTGTTCAGCGCCGGCAGGGTCAGGCCCGTCGCCAGTCCCAGCAGGGCGAGAATGACCAGGGACGCCGTCGGGGAGGTGAGGAGAATGGCCGACAGCAGTCCGGCGGCGAAGAGCCCAGTTCCTCCGGCGACGGCCGGCCGCAGCAGGTTTCCCATCTGGTTCTGCAGGACGGTTCCGGTGATGTAGGCGGTTATGGCCATGATCCCGACCGGGACCGCTATGATGAGTCCCCGGCCCAGGGTGCCTATGTGCAGATCCACCTCCATCTGGTCGGCGGCATAGCTGAGGACGCCGAAGAGAAGCAGGAGTATGGTAAAACCGGCGAACAGGGCGACCAGGAAGGACACCGTCTTGGTGCGGAGGATCTCTGACAGCTGTCCCAGGTACTGGCGCAGCGTGCGACTCCCCTCCTCCGCCGGAGCCTCGGAGACCCCCAGGTGAACGGTCAGGGCCACGGGAAGGGCGAGGACGCCGTAGACGAAGAAGGGAGCATACCAGGACAGCAGGGCTGCTCCCGCCCCGGCCACGGGGCTGACCACCTTGCCCACGCCGTTCCAGGATTCCAGCAGACCGAGGGCGCGCGCCCTCTCCTCGCTGGCGAACAGGTCGGAGGCCAGGACCATGGCGATCTGGTAGGTGCCTCCGGCCCCGATTCCCTGGATGATCCGGGCGGCGAAGATGTAGGGATACGAGTTGCGCAGCAGGACGGCGGCCGCCCCCGCCAGCAGCCCGCCCACACCGTATATGATCAGGGCGGGAACCATCACCGCCTTGCGCCCGTGGCGATCGGCCAGGAAGCCGGCGAACAGGATTGACACGGCCGCCGGGGCGGAGAAGGCGGTTATGAGCAGTCCCACCCGGTACAGGGAGAGGTTCAGGGCTTCCCGGATCTGGGGCAGTACCGGTATGAGCATCGAGTTCCCCAGGACCATGATGAAGGGAACGCTGCACAGGGCCCACAGTGAGCGGTTGAGGGCCGCTCTGTCCGTCTTCAGGATACCCACCCCGTTTCCGCACCTATTGTGTCCACGAAAATGCCCCCGATGCATCCCCGACCCCGCCCCGACTTCATATGTTGATATGGGGTCGGTTCCACACGGTCAAATCCATTCATGGGGGGCACTTCTCATGCACGATGTCGATGTGACCTGCGGTGACGAGCGGAAGGCGTGGCAGGGCGTGGTGCGGATGCCTTACGAGGATCGTCTGCGAAAGCCCAGGCGAAAGGGAATGACGATGATCATAGACAAGGGGCTGGGCGTGGGAGCCCTCGAGGAATTCCTGGCAATGGCGGAGGAGTATGTCGACATTGTCAAGTTCTCCTTCGGGACCTCGGCACTGTATCCCGAGTCTGTGCTGTTCGACAAGACGAGGCGGCTGCGGGAGCGGGGAATATGTGTCTGCCCGGGGGGAACGTTCTCCGAGGTGGCCCTGATGCAGGGGCAGTTTCCGGCTTACCTCGACTACGCGGCCAGTGCGGGGTTCGATGCCATTGAGATCAGCGACGGGGCTATCGAACTTCCCCGCTCCGAGAAGCACCGGGCGATCGAGCTGGCCAGGACCAGGGGGTTCACCGTCATAAGTGAGGTGGGCAAGAAACACCCGGCGGACAGCCTGCCGATCGAGGACCTGGCCCTGCACATGGTCGAGGACCTGCAGGTGGGGGCGGACTACGTGATCCTGGAGGCCAGGGAGTCCGGCCGGGGCGTGACCATATTCGGCGAGACGGGAGAGATCCGGACCGGTGACCTGCAGATCATACTGGACATAATACGGGAGCCACTGCGGGACATGATCATATGGGAGGCTCCGAGACCCTCTCAGCAGAAGGAGTTCATACTCGGACTTGGCTGCAATGTGAATCTGGGAAACGTGGCCCCGGGGGAGATACTGGCGGTGGAGGCGCTGAGACTCGGTCTCAGGGGAGACAGCCTGCGCGAGTACTTCCGCCGCAACGGGCGGATTGTCCCCCGGTGATTGCGACGGGAGGGTTTTCCTGTTAGAACTGTTAGGGGTGGAGGTGGCAAGTGATGGAGAGAGCGAATCTGGGATCTCGCTCAGGTCCCGCCGTCGCGGGGGCAGCTCCGATGGCCGGGATCACGGACCTGCCTTTCCGGCTGCTGGCCCGCCATTTCGGTGCCGACTTCACCTTCACCGAGATGGTCTCGGCCCAGGGATTGGTTCGCGGCAATCCCCATACCCTCGAGCTCCTCCGGGGGATTGACTGCACCCGTGAGCCGGTGGTCGTGCAGGTATTCGGCAGCGAGCCGGCGGTGATGGCAGCGGCGGCGGAGAGCATCCTGTCAACGCTGTCGCCGGCCGGCCTCGACATCAACATGGGATGTCCGGTGTCGAAGGTGGTCAAGAGCGGCGCCGGCGCGGCGCTGATGCGCACCCCCGGGGTCGCCGCGCGCATAGTGTCGCGACTGGCCGGTGTGCTCGGCGATTGCCGTTTGCGTCCTCTCCTGTCGGTCAAGATGAGGACCGGGTGGGACGCAGGCGAGGGTGACGCCGCCGGGTTCGCCGCCCGCATGGAGGAGGCGGGGGCGGAGCTGCTCTCCGTGCACGGGCGGACCCGGGCCATGTTGTACTCCGGCCGGGCGGACTGGGAGACCATAGCGGAAGTGGTGCGGCACGTGAGCGTTCCAGTTCTGGGCAGCGGAGACGTCTGTGACGGGCCCGATGCCGTGGACATGCTGTCGAAGACCGGATGCGCCGGGGTCATGGTGGGACGCGCCGCCATCGGCAGCCCCTGGGTCTTTTGCCGCATCGCCAGCTACCTCCAGCGGGGCGAGGATCCGGGCGATCCACCGCCGGGCGAGCGCCTGCACGTCGCCCTGGAGCACCTGAAGATGGAGACGAAGCTGCGCGGCGAGCGGCGCGGGGTGGTGTTCATGCGGCGACAGCTGCACAGGTATGTGCGCGGGCTGCCTGGTTCCTCGGAGTTGCGGGAGCGAATGAACCACCTCGAATCCTTCCGCGAGGTGCGGCAGCTTGTCGCGGAGTACGCGGAGGGGCGGGGCTATCACCTGGAGGGACCCAGTTTTGATCTCTTCTGAGTTGCGCTCTGACGGCAGGGATCTCGGCCCCTGCAGGCGAATAACTGGACCGGCTGCATTGTGGAATTATTTCTATTTCTGCTATGATGTGAGCAAAAAACATGACCGGGGACAGGGGGCCTTATCGGTGAAACGCGTGGTGAGTGTCAGTCTTGGATCGTCGAGGAGAAATCACCGGGTCGAGGTGGAGATCCTGGGCCAGCAGTTTTCCATAGAGCGGGTCGGGACCGACGGCGATCTGCAACGGGCAGTCCAGATGATTCGCTCTCTCGACGGGGAGGTCGATGCCATCGGCCTGGGGGGCGTGGACCTGTACCTGGTAGCCGGGAAGCGAAGATACATGCTCAGGGACGCCAGCATGATGGCGCGGGCGGCATCGGTGAC
>JAWOBW010000095.1:0-4492 GCA_046484105.1 Bacillota bacterium | reverse complement strand
CCGCGGCGGAACCGGTGAGACCGTATCCGCCGATCCCCCCCACTCCGACGATCAGTATGGGATCCAGCACCATGTTGAGCATCAGGGCCAGCGACCACATCTTCATCGGGGTCAGGCTATTGCCGGTACCCTGCAGCATGCTGGAATACACGAAGAAGATCTCTGTCAGGGGCATAGCCAGCACCAGGATCCGGATGAACGAATACGTGTCGCCGACGATTTCCTGAGGCGCCCCCAGAAGCAGCACCAGATCCCTCAGGAAGGGAAGCACCACCAGCGCCACGAGCACGTAATATGCAAACACCCCGGCGGCGACATGAGCCGCGACCCGGTTGACGGACCTGTTGTCCCCCGATCCGGAGTATCGGGCGACCAGGGCCGAGCCTCCCATGACCATTCCGTCTCCGATCGCCCAGAGGAAGCCGAGAAGGGGGAAGGCGATGGCCACCGCGGCCACGGCGCCGGATCCGACATTGCCGAGCCAGAAGGTGTTGGCAACCTGGTAGAGGACCACAGCCATGTTGCTCGTCATTATGGGCCAGGACAATCTCATCAGCGACCTCACTACCGGGCCACGGGTACAATCAACTCTAATCTCCCTGCGAACGGACGCCATTCGCCTCACTCCCTTTCTGTATCTTTGCCGTTTCCGGAGTGGACTGGGTTCACGTCGGGTGTCCCCGCCACTCAGAAGACCGGCACGCACAGGTGAACCCGGTGCCAGCCAGCTGATTCTCCCTCTGCACTGAGAACCAACATTACCACACCGCGAGGCGGGGAACAGCCCCCGAATATGACATTTTGGTTAATTGTCCTGCGGCAGACTCCTGGGGAGGAAGTGGGTGGCGGGATGCAGAACCTGTTCTCCATGCAGCCTGACAAGCGGGAGGGAATTCCTTGCCGACGCCCCGACCCCAGGGAGCATCACACGCAGCCATATTCGCCGCCGCCTTCGTGGTCGGGCTGTCCGGTGCCCTGATGCCCGGCCCGGTCACGGTGGTGGCGATCGACCACGCGGTCCGCAGCACCTGGCTGGCGGGCACTCTGACCGCGGCGGGCCACGGCCTGGTGGAGATCGCCATGGTCCTGGTGATAGTGGCCGGACTCAACCGGCTGATGCGGCACCGGGCCGCGGCGGCAGCCGTCTCTGTTGTGGGGGGACTGGTCCTGCTCTGGATGGGGTGGGACATGGTGGTCAGTGCTCCGGCGACGGTCCTCCCCGCGGGAGTCTCGGCACCGCAGGAGACCCTGAGGACCCTGGGTGCGTCGCTGGCGGCGGGGGCAGTTGCGACCTGCGGCAATCCGTACTGGTTCCTCTGGTGGGTGACCGTCGGAGCATCTCAGCTGGCGTGGTCGCAGGATCAGGTTCGCGGTGGCCTATGGGTCTTCACCGCCGGGCACGTTAGCTCCGACGTGGTCTGGTTGACTGCTGTGTCAGCGGCGGCGGCAACCGGTCGCAGATTCCTCACCGACGAGGCATACCAGGTTATCCTCTACGTGATGGGAGCCGCAGTGGCACTCATGGGGCTGTACTTCATATATACCGCGCGCAAGCTCTATGTCAGCCGCGGTACGAGGGACGGCACCGCCGGCTGATGGGGCACTGCCCCGCCAGCCCATTCCCCGACCCATCGAGCAACTGCGGGGATGCACCGAGGGATGTTCCGCCTCACGCGACCATTCTCACCGGCAGCTGCTCAGCTGCCACCCCGGATGAACCGAAGCAACCCCCGGTATATGCGCTGCAGCACGTCCCTCAGACCGGTTGCCGTCTCATCGATCTCCTCCGCGCTGACCGGGGTACCATCTCTCCTCGTCACTCTCTGGGTCCGCATCCACGGGTCAATGTCTCTGTCCAGCCCGGCCAGTCCGCCACCGCGGCCGAACAGGGTTGACGCCGGGTCCCGATGGTAGGTACCCCTGAGGAAGTCCATCATCGCCTCTTCGGGTTCGACCCGGCGCACAAAAGACGGCAGGGCGCCCGCCAGCCTCGCCCGCGCCTCTCTCTCGGAGTCGGCCGTCACCGATGTCTCCTCCAGCCAGCGCCGGACCTCCTGATCGTGTTCGCACCTCCAGGCGAACTGGGTATTCCATCCGTCCAGGGTTAGCACGCGCTCCTCCCAGAGAACCGCACACCTGGGCAGGTCCACAAAAGACCATTCCATCGAACCACACCTCCCATCGTCAATCGGGTCACCGTCGATCTCTGAACCGGCCAGCCCCCGGACGGCCCACCGGCAGATTGCCCAGCGGGAGCCCGGTGTCACTGACCGTCACCACTCCCCTTTCCAGTTTTCGTCTCCACCCGGGCGAATCCTTCCCATCAGAAGAGGGATCTGCCGGCGTCACAGCGAAATCAGCAGGGGGCGGGTGCACCTGCAGCGGCGGCAGAAACGCCGCCGGACGCGTCCGTCCGGTGACATCCGCCGGGGGAGGAATGCCATGACTGTACTGACATCGACGGACCTGCCCGGGGTCGGCAAGCGATACTGCATGCAGCTGGGAGACACCCACCTGGTTCTCATCGTCCATCACAGCGGCGAACGGGAGATATTCCTGTTTGCCGACCCCGATGACGACGAGCCTCTGGGATCAGCCAGCATGAGCGATGACGAGGCGAGAAAACTGGGAGCAGTCCTGCTGGGTGCGGACTTTCAGCCGGTGGACGAACGCAGGATGCAGCTGGCCCACGACAGGGTCCGCATACATTGGATTCGCGTGGACGAGTGCTCTCCCATCGCCGGGGGAACCATAGCAGATTTCGAGGTGCGCAGGAAAACCGGAACCACCATTATCGGGATCAGCCGCGGGGACGAGATCACCGGGGCACCCGACCCGGACACGGAGATCATGCCCGGTGACACGCTCATGGTGATCGGCAGCGCCGGGCAGGTGGAGCGTCTGGAGGACCTCTGCCGTTCCCGGACGGGCGAATGAGCCTCCCTCTTCTCCTCCTGGCCGGCATATGCCTCCTGACCCTGGGAGGGACCAGTCTCTCCCTCAACAGGCTGGGACTGCCCACCATTATCTCCTACATGGCCCTCGGCCTCGCCCTGCGCGGCCTGGTCGCCGGCAATCAGTCGATCCACTTCCTGGCCGAGGTGGGCATCGTCCTGCTGTTCTTTCTCCTGGGTCTGCACTTCCCGGTGAGCAAGATGATCGACACCGCCAGGCGGGTGCTGGGTGGGGGGATTCTGGATCTCATCCTGTGCATGGGAGGCACGACAGGACTTCTTCTCCTGCTGGGTTTCGACCCGATCCCGGCCGCATTCATGGGAAGCATCGCCTACGCCAGCAGCTCATCGATAACTCTCAGCCTGCTGGAACAAAGGAAGCGCCTGGCCAATCCCGAGGCCGGCTTCATTCTCGCCCTGCTCGTCTTCGAGGACATGGTCGCCCCGATCCTCGTATCACTTCTGAGAAACGTCAGCTCCGGTTCCGGGACCGGCGCGGGAGAATACGGCCTGCTTTTCGTGTACATGACCCTGATGATACTGGGAACCATCCTCTTCGCCCGGTACGGTTTCGCCCGCCTGGAGGAATTCGTCGAACGTCACGTCGACCGCGACTACCTGGTCCTGCTCACCGCCGGGGTCGCCCTCACCTGGGCCGGTGCCGCCGTCGCCCTCGGCCTGTCCGAGGTGCTGGGCGCCTTCCTCGCCGGGGTCATGATGGCCGAGACCGGCAGGATACAGGACCTGGACCGGATCATCATGCCCCTGCGAAATCTGCTTCTTCCCTTTTTCTTCCTCGAGTTCACCGCGAGCATTGACATCGGAAGCACCGTTGCACACCCGGCAATGCTGGTCGGGGTCATCGTCTATTCACTGCTGGCCAAGATAGCAGTGGGTGCACTGGGAGGCCGGCTGTACGGGCTCTCACCCCTCGCCGCCCTGCGCTCGGGATTCTCCCTGCTTCAGCGCGGCGAGTTCTCCGTCGTCATTGCCGCCGCAGCACCGCCGCCCTTCAACCTGCTGGGAGGAATCTACGTGATCACCACCGCCCTGGCCGGCGTCGTGTCCTTCGACCGAGCCCCGCGCGTCGCCCGGGCCCTGACCCGCATCCTGTCGGGAGGGCAGACCCCTCCCGGAGCGACGGGATAGGCAGCTCCGTACGCCTCAATTCTGACCCCCAGCCGCCGGGAATCGTTGACCCCGCGGCCGCGGAACATCCTCGCGGGGGGAGCATAACATCAAAAAACTGGACGCCCAGGAGCGTATCCTGGGTGCGCCCTGCCCGATTCTGGCGTGCGCCGCCGCCCGGCGACTGGACCACTGCTCCAGGGACTGCGCAGACTACCCGTGCCGGCTTTTCAGGACGGGCCCGTACCCCATACCGTCAAACCGGCCCGGTACCGGCGGGGTTTTTCCTCGTCGCCACCCAGGTGTTGGTATGGAGCTGTTCGCCGTCCCGGATCTCCCAGAGATCCGGGAGGGAGACGACCTCGCGGCGATGATCGACGAGCGCGTCGACCTCCGCGATGACGACGTAA
>JAWOBW010000090.1:0-9815 GCA_046484105.1 Bacillota bacterium | reverse complement strand
TGCACACCCAGGCTGCCGATTGAGTCCACGCGATGCACCCGAGCCGCCCCTTCTCCCCAATCCGCCCGGGGGACGCGACCGGTGTTGACATCTATATACCCATATGCGAATATAGCTGTGCATTGAAGAGAGGTGAGAATAATGGACATATACCAGGCGCGCGCAGATGTGGCGAAGGCTCTGGCCCACCCCGCCCGGATGCAAATCATTGACATTCTCTCCCGGGGGGAGCAGTGCGTAACCGATCTCACCTGTGTCCTGGAGCTCAGTCAGCCGACGGTCTCCAAACACCTCGCCGTTCTCAGGGGCGCTGGCCTCTTGGACTGCACGAAAGTCGGAAACCAGGTGACCTACCGCATTCGGACCCCGTGCATGGCTGAGCTGTTTCGCTGCCTGGACAGAATACTGATGGAGGACTTCGAGAAGAGACGCAGACAGCTGTGCAGAGAAACGGAGGACGAATCGTGAAACCCACTCACCGGAAGCTGCTCATATTCATCGCCGTATTCGCCGCCGCCTACTACATCCCCTTCGGCCACCAGGCAGTGCAGAAGGCCGTGATGGAATCCCTTCACATGCTCCAGGAGTACGCCAGGGAACATGTGCTGTTCTGCCTGATCCCCGCATTCTTCATCGCCGGCGCCATAGCCAACTTCATCTCCCAGGGGGCGGTGATCAAGTACTTTGGCGCCGGGGCCCCCCGCTGGCTGGCCTATTCTCTGGCATCTGTTTCAGGCACGATCCTGGCGGTGTGTTCCTGCACAGTACTGCCCCTGTTCGCGGGGATCTACCGAAGGGGAGCCGGCATCGGACCGGCGACGGCCTTTCTGTATTCCGGCCCGGCCATCAACATTCTCGCCATCGTGCTGACCGCCCGGGTGCTGGGATGGCAGCTGGGCCTGGCCCGGGCAGTCGGAGCCGTGCTCTTCGCCCTGCTGATCGGAGTGATCATGGCGACAATCTGTCGAAACGAGGAGTGTCAGCAGACGCCTCCAGCAGCCCGAGCTGCCACCGAGGAGGAAGAGCCCCGCACCCCGGCGCAGAACCTCGCCTACTTCGCCACCATGGTGCTGATCCTGATCTTCGCCACCTGGAGCCGTCCCGAGCAGGTCGGGGGACTCTGGCATGCGGTCTTCGGGGTGAAGTGGTTCATCGTAGTCGGGCTACTGGTGGTGCTCGTCCTGATGCTTCGCCACTGGTTCGAGGGGGAGGAAATCAGATCCTGGGTCAGTTCAACCTGGGAATTCGCCGAGCTAATCCTGCCGCTTCTGTTCGCAGGTGTCCTCGTCGCCGGCCTGCTCATGGGCAGACCCGGGGCGGAGGCGGGCCTGATACCTGCCCACTGGGTGGGGAGACTGGTGGGAGGAAACTCCCTGCTGGCAAATCTGACGGCATCGGTGGTGGGGGCCTTCATGTACTTCGCCACTCTGACCGAGATCCCCATCATGCAGGGACTGCTCGGATTGGGAATGGGCCAGGGACCGGCCCTCGCGCTGCTGCTGGCCGGACCGGCCCTGAGCCTTCCCAACATGCTGGTGATCCGCAGCGTGCTGGGAACGAGGAAGACCGCGATCTTCGTCTCCCTTGTGGTCATCATGGCGACAATCGCGGGCGTCATCTACGGCAACATCATCGCCTGAGAGGAGGCGGCAATGAAAATCGAGATCCTGGGACCGGGATGTCCAAAATGCGCGCAGACTGAAGAGGTGATCGAACGCATCATTCGGGAGACAGGAGTTGAGGCCGAGGTGCAGCACATCACCGACATTGACTCCATCGTCGACCGGGGCGTGATGATGACACCGGCAGTCATCGTGGACGGCCAGATAATGATCGAGGGGAAGATCCCCTCAGAACGGGACGTCCGCTCCTGGCTGAGTTGAACGGGAGGAAGACACCACATGACTCTGAAAGATACGCCGAGGGAGGAAATACCCTGGTATCCGACCATCCTGGAGGAAGAGTGCACGGGCTGCGGCACCTGTTATGAGTTCTGTCCCCACGGAACCTACGAATGGAATCGGGAAGAGGACCGGCCCACGGTGGCCAAACCGTACAACTGCGTCGTTGGCTGCAGCAACTGCCGCCCGCTATGCCCGGCGGGAGCCATAGAGTTCCCCCCGCTCGCGGCACTCAGGGACTACCGCTGAATTTCCCCGTGCGAAGCCGGGGCATCCGGGGGCTCTCGAAGGAGAAGCCCCCGGATACTTGCGAGGGCTGTTGGCCCCTGCGACACCCCGATCGCCGACGCGGGATGCCGTCGTATACACGGGCGCTGTCAACTGCCAGAACCTATTCCTCATCCTCCCCAGCCTCATCATCGTCATCGTCGCCCCGCCTACGCTTCAGGTACTTGTCCAGCTTCTCCTGCACCCCGTCAGGAATCTGGCGGTCAAAGGGGAAAACCCTGGCCCGGTCCACTTCGTCGAGGAACCTGAGGGCGAAATCTCCCATCTCCTCCAGCCGCTCGGCGCTCAGGTACTCAATCTTGTCGTGGCGGTTGTGGATGGGCGCGCCCGAGCGGATCAGGTTCAGAGACGGGATGCCCTTCTCGGCGAAGGGAATCGAATCGCTGGAATACACGTCCTGCTTGATCTTCATCGCCACGCCCTGCCGGCGGGACATCACCTCGACGTAGTTCTTCAGCGCGTCCGGTCCGGTCACAATGGCCCGGTTCCTGCCCAGGATCCCTCCGGCCACGTCCACATTGAGGACCATCTTCACATCATCGAGAGCATCCTCGCTTTCCCGCACGTGGGCGAAGCTGCCCCGCAGGCCCAGCTCCTCACTGCCGCACCAGATGAAGCGCAGCGTTCGCCCCGGGGGATTCAAGGCGAAATGACGGGCGAGTTCCATTATGATGACTGAGCCGGCCCCGTTGTCATTGGCCCCGGAGCTGTATGGCACGCTGTCGTAGTGGGCGGTGATGACCACCACCTCGTCCGGATTCTCGCTGCCGGTGATCTCGCAGATCACGTTCTGCGAGGAGACCTCGCTTTCATCCTGCAGCACAGTCAGCCGAACCCTGCGGGCCCCCTTCTGCACCAGCTGGGCAGCCGCATCGGCGAAGGTACTCACCCCGGGGATCTTGCCGTGCTTGAAGTACTCCGGGCGAATCGCCCACCGCGGTATGTCCTCACGGCGGTATATCTGACCTCCCCAGGCGACGAATCCGGCAATCCCGGCCTCGGCCATACGGCGGTACCGCTTGAGGTCACATCCCCCGTTGACCAGGATGATCTTGCCTTCTGCCTCCACCAGGGATACCTCTTCCGCCTCCTCGGCGTAGAGGAATTCCGCCTCGATACCCCCGGGGGGAGTGGAACCGGTCAACCCGTACACCTCGACCTCACACTGACCCCGGTAGGGCTCGAGAACCTCGAGGCCCGCCTCGACCGGTTCGTAGCTCCAGATATCGAACTCGGCCTGTTCGGGCTGCAGGCCCAGATCAAGCAGTCGCCCGGTCAGGATGTCCGCCGCCCGCCTCTCCTCCTCGCTGCCCCCCAACCTCTCGAAGGATATTTCCTTTAGAAGGCTGTAGGCTCCTGCTCCGTCCGTCTTGAGCATTCTCTCTCCTCCTCAAAGCCCGCCCTGTCCATCATGGATGAATTCGCCACTCGGGCAGATAACCCTACCGGTTCGCCTGATCTGCGATGGATGGGGCGCTCGGGGAGAGATTCCCCGGCGTGGCAGCATGGCGGATGATTCTCAGGGGAGAGCACGGGCTCGATGTCGAGCGGATGAGCGCAATTACCTCAGTTCTGCAGGGGCGTCATCGGAGAAACCGTACTTCTCTATGATTTCCTCGTTCCTCAGGTGCCCCTGTTGAAGCTGTTCCAGTTGGGCCGCATCGAGATTGAACTCGGACGGTTCCGCGGCCAGCACCTCGGAAAGCGGCAGGATCCTGTGACGCCAGTCCCGGTGCACCCAGGTGATCTCGTAGTTGACGTCACTTATCCACGTCCGGCCGGAGTCCATCTCCTTGGAAATCTCGATCTCCAGGATATTACCGTACTGGACTAGGTCCGTGGGATTGTTCGGGTAGCGCTGATTCGACAGGAAGTTTCCCATCGAGTAGGTCACCATGGTGGGGCGTTGAAAGCCGTCCTCCTCCTCAGTGTAGATCCACTCAATGGGCTGCACCACGTGGGGATGTCCGCCCAGGATCAGGTCCGCCCCGGCGGCGGCCAGTTCTGCGGCGACGTGCCGCGAGTGCTCCTGAGGTTCGGTCACATACATGTCTCCCCAGTGCATGGATATGGCCACGATGTCAGCCCCGGCGGCCCGGGCCCGGTCGATCTCGTCCGTGATCGGCTCGACAGTGTGAAAGTTCTCGATGAAGTTGACTGCGTACTCATGTCCCTCCGGCACCGGTATGACATTGGTGCTGAAGGTGTAGGACAGAAAGGCCACCTTGACCCCGTCCACCTCGCTGATCACCGGCGTATCGTGCTCCTTTTGATTGAGGTAAGTTCCGAAAGTCGTCAGGCCAGCGGCGCGAATGTTTTCCAGGGTGGCCTTGAGTCCGGAGAGGCCGCGGTCCATCGAGTGATTATGGGCGGTGGACACGAAATCGAAGCCGGCTTCTTTGAGGGCCTCGGACAGCTCTATGGGAGCGTTGAAGCAAGGATAACCGGTGTAGCCCTGGTAGTCCAGAAAGCTGATCTCCGGGCCGGCCTGGCAGGTCTCCAGGTTCCCCACCGCCAGGTCGCCCCGCTGGATGTACGGTGTGATGAACTCGAAGGTGGGACTGAAGTCGTATGTGCCGTCCCCAGCGTGAGCCTGGGTGATCTGGGGCTCGTGGGCGGTGATGTCACCCGCAGCAACGAGAGTGATGCTCCTGATATCCGGCTCCGGTTCCGGTTCAGGTTCCGGATCGACGGGCTCTTCTATCTCAGGCTCATCGTTGGGCTCTGGATCCGCCACCGCGTCACCCGAGTTGCGCAGAGAGGCTCCGGCGCCAATGAAGAACGCGGCCGCCATCACCAGGATGAGCAGGCCTCCAATGAAGAAAGTGCGACGCACAGTGAATCCCTCCCCAATCATCTTAACTCCACAGCACAGAAACGGGCAACCCTTAGGCCCTCCGCACATTGCGGCAGACCCGCCAGGCCAGGGCCTCCGCGACATCCGCTCCTCCGGTTGATGGCCACCGAGCCCCTCACATACTATTCGTTCCGGCGCGCTGGGGTACGTGAACTCTCAGCGTTTCACTGGAACAGGCCTTCGAGCACCCGTGGCAGGACTGGCGCAGTACATATCAAGGCAAATTCGCAGTCACCGGCGGAGGCAGGCAATATCCCGTGACATCGACGGTGAGCACGGAATGACACCCCCGACTGTTGGCCGGGATATGCGCCTCTGACATAGACATGGAGATTACGGACCTCCACTACGGGGAGGCGGTCCGATGGAGCACAGACGGTGAGAAGGCCGCGACGGCAATGTTTGAAAGCCTTCGGCCCATCCTTGCGCCCGACGGAGTGGTGGCCGTGGTGACCAGGAAAAGGACTCCGATAGGGCCGCAGGCTACCGGAGACTCAGCAGGTTCACCGTCGGCAAACGTAAGGTCACGTTGCTGGCCCCCATTGAGTGAACCCGGTCCGGTTGCGTGTGCGGTTACCCTCTGGCATCAGTCGGTCCGCCGCCGGACCGTGCGCAACACCAACACCTGCAACGCCAGCCACGCGGGGCTCCTCGTACTGGCTCGCCGCCAGGGCACCATGCTGCGATTGTGTCCCGAGAATCGCAGTATTCATTTCGCAGGATTCCCCCTCAAACACCCGGGCAGGACTGGCGCCCTGCATATCGAAGTGAATCCACAGTCACTGACACAACTCTCAGCGTGGGAGGAGAAGCGATGACAGACTACCAGGAAGCCAGAAAAACCTACTATCGCCTTCGATGTGAGAAGACTGCGCAATCCCTCGAGAAGAACGGTTTCCACGCTCTCGTGGCCGCTGACCGAGAAGAGGCAGCCGAGAGAGTGCTGGAGCTGATCGATCACGAAGACACGGTGGGCATCCCGGGCACGGTCACCATCAGGGAATTGGACCTACCGAACAGGCTCAGCGGGCGCGGCAACCACGTGGTACAGCACTGGGTCACGGGAGTGCCGCGGGAGGAAATGCGACGTCTGCGTCTCGAGCAGATGAACTCAGATGTCCTGCTCACCAGCACCAACGCCGTAACCCTGGACGGCAAGCTGGTCAACATCGACGGCACCGGCAATCGGGTTGCGTCAATGGTATTTGGTCCACGCAAGGTGATTGTGGTGGCGGGTGCCAACAAGATCGCCGACGACCTTGAAGAGGGCATGAACAGGAGCCGCCGAGTCGCCGGTTCCATCAATGCCATCAGGTTGGGCATAGATACACCGTGCGCAAAGACCGGATACTGCGTGGAGTGCGCTCCGTCGAAGACGATTTGCGCGATAACCGTCATCATGGAGAGAATGCCCTCTGATACCGACGTGACAGTTGTGCTCGTTCCCGAGGAGCTCGGGTACTAGAAGTGAAGATCGCTGCGCGAAAGTGGCCAGTTGCGCAAGGCGAGCGTGGACTCCGAGTGGCCCAGGGTCCACGCTTCATCTTCACGGGGAGAATGCTCTCAAGACCAGCCACCGCACTGACCTCACTGGAAGGGATGAGGGAAAGACCTGTCCTAATGGTGTGTACCGGGTCAACTGACTGGAGAGGTATCTAACATGGCCGCAATTCTATCCTGTCTGCCGGATGAGCTTGCGGTGTCGGTGCCCTGGTTATGCTGTATGGGGCCTGGACCATCAGACATCATCGACGCATGGGCACGTCCCGGCAAGGGTGTTGGGCAAACGTAGCGGTTGAAGTCGCTGGTCTGGGCTGGGTCGCCGCAATCCTCGGCATTACGCTGTCTCCCGTGCATCTTTTGCGCCTACCGCCTCAGATGACCAATGTGAACCTGATTCCGATCGTCGACATCGTAAAGCATGCATCCATTCGCTTCGCCCTCGACAACATACTGCTGTTCGTCAACTTTGGCCTTCTCGCCGGCCTGAGATTCCCGGGACGGATGCAGAATGTCGTACTGTCTGGGACTGCGCTGTCTGCATTCGTGGAGTTGGGACAGCTCTTCAACCCGGTCAGGGGAACAAACATCGACGATCTGATTCTGAACAGCGTGGGCACCGCCGTCGGAGCCTTCGCGGCAGTGCTGGCCAGAGGAGCCCTGAAGAGGTACTGCCCGGTCCTGCTGCCAGGTCAGGAGCGACCCGCGGCGGCTCGGAACACCGGCGACGACTGACACGCCGGGTGGCCGCCGCGGCGCCTGTCTTGCAAAGAGCATCTTCGGTTCAGGGCACGAGACCTAAGAGAGCAACCGCGTCAGACGTAGGGCGGATTGATGAGTGAGCCGCCCGACCATTGAGGCTTAGTCTCAACGGTCGGGCTGCAATACTACAGCATCAGGTGGATCCCCTCAATGCGATCACCTACGACTCGGACAGCAGCCGCACCACCCCCTGGGTGCCGTCCACCTCCACTTCCCATCCGTCCTGCAGTGCTGACACCACGCCCTCTATGCCAGCGACACAGGGCTTTCCATACTCCCTGGCCACCAGGGCGCCGTGTTGGAGCACCCCACCCAGTTCCAGCACCACGCCCCCCGCATTGATGAACAGCGGCGTCCAACCGGGATCAGTCGCCCGGGCCACCAGGATGTCGCCGAGGAGAAGCGGCTTCTCATCGGGTGAGTTCAGAACCTTCACCCTGCCGCGCACGACACCCGCAGAAATGGCAGTACCGGAGAACTCTCCCTCTCTCGCAGGTTCGGCGGGCGGCTTCAGTATCTTGCCCCTGGAGTCCATGATCGTGGGGAAGTGGCGCACGCCCTTTAGCCTCTTCAGGAAGCGCGTGTTCTCCTCCGCCCGCTCCCTCAGATCGTGATGATCATCCGCAGCTGCCAGGTCCTCGAGCGTCAGGTCAAACACCTGCTCGGGCTCATCCAGGCGCCCCCGGCGGTGCAGCTCTCGCCCCATCTCCAGAGCGGCCCGCCTGAATGCCGCCGTGGCCATGACCAGGTAGTGCTTGTGGATCTCCCGATAACCGCCGAACTCCATGAGAACGCGGTACCTGTGCGCGAACGCACGGGCATGTCTGGCTCCCCGTTGCTTCTGCACTCGGAGGGCTTCTTCGTATGCCTCCTCGCGTCTCGCGCGCCTCTCCTCAAGGGATGCCAGCGGGTCGGTCTGCTCGTCCGATTCAACGACCATCGCCCGCAGCTTCCGGTAGAACCTGGCCGGCTGCTCGTAGGGACGCGGCGTCGCAGCATCCACCTCCAGCGGACACCGGAAGCCGAAGTCCTTCATGAACTGCCTCCAGGCGTCGGTGAACTCCTCACTGAAGTCGCCGTCCGCCATCCTCCTCTCGAACTCCTCACTCGAGTCCACGCTCCGTATCTCCGGATACTGCGCCAGCCGATGCATGGCCAGGCCCATTTCGATGGTGACGTTCTCCGGCAGGCACGCCTCCAGGTAGGGCAGCAGCTCCTGGATGTCGGGCAAATCCCTGAACGACCGCCTTATGAGAGCCCGCGCCAGCTCGGTGGCGTAGGTCATGGGCAACGTCCACTCCCGCAGGATGGCGCCCAGAGGCTGGAGTATGAGTTCGGTGTGCTCACGCAGGCTCAGATCCGCGGGTTCGAGCTGCCTCAGATTCTCCTCAAATCGCCCGCTCTCCTCGAAATAGCGCTTCTTGTAGTCCCCGGGTTTGCGATAGGCCCAGATCAGTCGCCTGAGTGAGGACAGGAGGCCGGAGGCCATGCCGAAGTAGGTGCGGCGCAGCAGGGGATCCATCTTCCGGGGCACGTATTCCTCCTCGTCGATGTTTTCAATGATCTTCCCGGCCAGGGAATCGGCCGAGCCCTGCAGCGCTGCCACTCTCCCCTTCCCCATGGCCCGGATCATGTTTGACAGCTGTAGCCACATCCTGCCGCCCAGCATGACGTAGAACCCGCTCCGAACCCGTTCCTCGTTGCTTCCCTGCGTCGCGGCGGGAAGGTAGCTCTTCTGTGCCTCCTCCATGAACTCCAGACCCAGCACCGAGAGCGGCTCATTCATGCCCTGCGTACAGGTGCTGGCGTCGAGGTAGAGGCGCTTCTGCTCTGAGGGCGAGGTGATCATGGCCTCTGGAAGTGGGATGTATGCGGTCACCGGCCTGGCCTGCAGAAGCCAGAATGCATCACCCGCGAAAGTCCACTCGATGTCGACGGGCTTTCCGTACAGCTCCTCGATTTCCCTGGCGGCGCTCGCCACGGTCAACACCTGCTCATCGGAAAGAGATATGTCATGATCCCGGCCGGATTCCTCGGTGTAAGTCCCTCCACCGGGCCCGACCCAGATGGATGCGCCCTTCTCGCCGGAGTTCCTCTCGAGGATTTCCAGTGATGGCTTGTAGACGACGAAGGAATCGGGTGTAACCATACCCGATACCACCGACTCGCCCAGGCCGAAGTTGGAGTTGATGACCACCTCATCGAAGCAGTTGTTTGCCGGGTTCAATGAGAAGGCCACTCCACTGGCATCAGAGGAAACCTGCCGCTGTACTATGACGGCAATGCGCGGGTCATCCACGGCAAATTCGTGTTCTCTCTTGTACAGAACCACGCGCTCATCGAAACAGGAGGCAAATGAAGCCCGGATCGCCTCCACCAGTTCGTCCTCGGTCACACCCAGGGTTGTCACATAACCCCCCGCAAAGGAAACGCCCTCCAGGTCCTCCTGTGGCGACGAGGAGCGCACCGCCATCAGCAGGGGAGTCTCCTCGCCCGCCTTAAGTCGA
>JAWOBW010000230.1:0-6330 GCA_046484105.1 Bacillota bacterium | reverse complement strand
CCGCCGCTTCGGGCTCTCAAGAACCCGCTCCCCGCCCGTCCGCCCCTGACGTGGACCTCCACATCGTCTGCTGGCGCGACCCTGACCGACTCCCCCGCAGCCAGCGCCCCCGGGTCCCTCACGCGGAACGCCCCAGTCTCGCTCAGGCCAGTCGTCGATGCGGCTACTGTCACGTCATCATGAGTTGGCCTGTTCACCGATGGATGCCTCCCTCAATTGGAGATTCCGTCTGTCTGCTGAGCGAAAGACTCACCCTGCCCTGTACGTGTCAGGATCCTATGCGAGGGGGCTCACTTGCCCTGGCGTTGCTCATCATCGCCAGAAATGGGATTGCCGTGCTGGAAGCAAGAGATCGGTCAGATCACGGGGCAGGGATGATTCCGGGCCCTGCCCCGCGCCGTCATCCTGTTTCAGAGGGGCATCTCTGTTCTAGCCGGAGACCTGATCGATCCAGTCGAGCAGGATCGGGTTCGCCTTGTCGGGTGCCTCCCTGAGGTAACCGTGCCTGAGTCCGGGCAGCAGCTTCAGTTCCCCCGCCGTGGGGATCTTCTCGGCCAGGTAGTGCAGCCCGGTGAAGTGATCATTGTCCTTGTCATCGGCGCCGTCGATGACCAGGGTCGGCACCTGAATGCGGTGAATTATGTCGTAGGTCTGGTGCGCCTGGCGCGCCTCGACGTGTCGCAGATACGCGTAAAGGGGCTGGAGTCCGCCCACAGACAGCTGGGATATTCTCTGGAACTGCTCCGTCTCGCGAAACTCGGGCGAATGCATGAACGGACTGTCCATGTGATCGCGCATGTACTTCTCGAACCCCTTCTCCGCTATCTCCCGGGCAGTTGCAAACGGAATACCGCTGGGATGGTACACCCTCCCGGGCCACCTTCCGGGGCCCGTTCCCGACAGCACCACGGACTTGACCCGCTCCGGATGATCGAGCGCCACCCACTGGGTCACCCGACCTCCCATGGAGTGGCCGATCACGTGCGCCTTCTCCAGGCCCAACTCATCCATGAGGCAGACCACGTCGTCAGCGAACATGCGAGTGGAGTAACACATGTCGGGCTTGCTGGACTCTCCCGTGCCGCGATGGTCATAGATTAAAACGCGGTGCTTCCTGGAGAAGTCGGGAACCTGGAATTCCCGCCAGAAGCAGCAGTTGCCGCCCGTCCCGGCGATGAATACCACCACTTCTTCTCCGTCTCCGTGCAGCTCGTAGAACAGCTCAACGTCTTTGACCTTCCGGCGAGGCGTGGCAGTCGGCTCAGGGCCCATCCTGCCCACCAGGTCCTTCCACTGCTTCCGCACCTCGGGCACGGAAAGGGGACCGCACTCGAGGCAGTAGGCGACGTCGCGGTCTTCGGTGCTCACGTAGACCACGTGCTCCGGCACCTCATGCCCAACCTCGTCTCGGACCAGGTCATAGTGCATCTGGCCGACGCCGTCCCAGTTAGGTCCCGGCCAGTCCTGCCGATACCTCCGGCCCTCCGACTTGATGTAAAGATCGGCTCTACCCGAGTCCAGGGCATTCCACTCGGGGCTTTCCTTCAGGGGGAAATCGGACCATCTGTCAACCTCAACCGTTACCCACATGGTCATCATCCTTTCTCGTAAATCGTTGTCCTCACTCAGCCTTCAGTGGACTCCGGATCGGGGCATCAGACCACGTAGTATCCGTTCTGAATGGCGTCATGCCAAAGGTGGCAAACCGCCGGGCCGATGCCCATCGGCAGACCCTCTTCTGGCCTGAGCTTGTTATGCACTCCCAGCCCGAAGCGGGTCAGTCTCACCCTGGGAGCCGGCCTCAGCGCGGCAAACATGGGAAGATCCACCTCACTGTAGCGCTCGAAGGTGTGGTCAACACTGTGCGCCGCTATGCCCAGCAGCAGTGGTGGCACCGGCCTGGTCCCCGGTCCGGACAGTGGCCTGGTGTAGTCCACGTACCGCCTCACCAGCTCCTGAGTATCCTCCCCGGAGAGCTTCAGGCGTTCAGCGGTGACGAGCGCAGCCTCAGTCAGGGCCGACTCGACCCCGTAGTGGACTATGTACTCCGCCTTGAACTGCGGTTGCCTCCGCTGCTGGTGCCACTCCTCAAGCACCTCCTCCATCAGCATGGGAAGACGTCTCATGCCGTCCGCACCGGACTCGGGGCCCGCGTATTTCGCTATGTGCCGCCAGGTGCGGAGTACGAGGTAGTTGAAGGGGTGAGTCCATGACAAGCCGAGCCTGGCATTGTGCTCACCGACGATGTAGCCGAAGGGGCTGCCCTCGGTGCCCACCAGGCCGGCCACGTTTTCCACTCGCTGAAGCAGGATGCAGGCGAAGGGGCCGCCGGTAGAGTGCCCGTGGACGTAGATGGAAAACTCCCCCGGGGGGAAGAACCGTCGGCAGAGGCTCTTCATGCCCTCCTCGAAGGCCACGGGCCATCCCGCCATTCGATGATAGAACTCCGTCCCTTCCCTGGCCCTCAGAAAGAATAGGGTCCCCCACTTCTCCCTGCGTTTGATGTCGGAGCGATCGCGGACGAGCTCGTACTGGTCCGCCGTGATGCGGGTCTCTCTCGTCCACAGGGGCGTCCTGGCGGTGCCGTCGGCGTTGATGGTGTCCCCCGGCCAGTTGCGATCCTCGGCGTGAAAGTAGAAGCGGCCGGGGAAGGTCATGAAGACGGTCTTGTATCCGTAGCCACCCGTCAGTATCGGGGCCAGGGGCTCGAGCTGGCGGTGATCGGAAGCTCCTCCGTGGAGAATGAAGATGCCCGCCTTCTTCCCGTCCGCGCCGGTCGATATCAGATCGGGATCATCCGGCTCGTACACCTTGCATGCGATGTCCCAGTCCATCCCCACCGCGCGAACGCGGGTGATCTCCTCGCGCCCCGAGTAGGGGATTCGCGGGCGACCGAGGGCCTCCTCGGACATCCTGATCACCTGTTCACCCGACAGGTAATCCGGGGGTTCCCATTCGCAGCTGCTCATGTGTGATCTTCCTCTCCCAACGACGCCCGGAGGCTACCCCAGCTTCATCATGGCCAGCAGTGCGTAGACCTTGATGGTGTTTATGTAGTCCTCGATATCTATGTGTTCGTTGGGCCGGTGGCTGGTGTTGCGTCCGGCCGCCCAACCCGCCACCGGCACCTTGGCATCCAGGCAGATCCAGCGAGAACCGCCGCCGCCGCCCATGCTGCCGTGGGCAGGGACGTCGATACCCATGACCTCGCGGATGGCGTGCTGCAGGTAGATGACGAGAGGCTCATCGGGATCGATGGACGACGCCCTTGCCGCCATGACCACCTTCGGGTCCTCGACGGCCAGTCCCCCCAGATGTGCCTGCCTGCGACGGATGCAATTCAGCTCCTCAGTGATGTCGGCCAGGGCCTGTTCGGCCGTCAGGCCGGGCAGGGTGCGAATGTCCGCCAGTATGCAGCATTGATCCGGCATGGCATTTTCCTTGGTGCCGCCCCAAATCTTGTTGACCGTGGCGTAGCCACTGGCGCCCGGCACGACGGGATCTGGCGGTACAGGGCTGAACTGCATGGTGTCGACCGCACGGGCAACTTCGAGCATCTGCAGGATGGGGTTGCTGGTTCTGTGTTTCATGCTCTTCCAGGACTGGGGGAAGCTGACCCGCTCGGAAACGGTGGGCTCGGCGTAGACTGCGTGGCCGGTGATCTGTACCCACAGTATGCCGCGATGCCCCACGCTGATCCTCTGGGGCGTGCCCTCCGTGTACAGCACCCAGTCCGCGTCATCGAAGAAGCCCGACTCCACGATGGCGTGAGAGCCGTAGTGGCCGCCCATCTCCTCATCAGCCTCCTGGCTGAGTTTGAGCGTGCCCTTCAGATCGACGGATGACTGCTGCAGAGCCCTGAGGGTCATCAGCTGCGCGGCTATGCCCAGCTTACTGTCCTTTGCCCCCCGGCCGTACAGCTTCCCGTCCCGCACCACTCCGCCGAAGGGCGGCACGCTCCACTGGTCGGGGTTGCCCGGCGGCACCGTGTCCATGTGACAGTGAAGGGCCAGGACCGGTCCCTCACTGCTGAACTGGAAGCTGCCCATGTTGTTGACCCGTCTGGGCGCGGGCTCAACGAAGTCCACCTTCATGTCCATGTCCCTCATGTGGCCGGCGATGACCGCCGCCACCTTGCTCTCGAAGTCATCGCTGGGGTTGACGCTCGGAGTGCCGACCAGCTCCTGAAGCAGGGCGACCGCATCCTCCCGCAGCTCATCGATGATCCCGAAGACGACCCCGGCCTGCCGTCTGACTTCCTCCAGGCGCTGCCGCGCCCGGGACTCGGTCTCGCCTCGCGGCGGCAGATCTCGCCGCGGTATACTCCAGTCCATGTTCATCTCAATCAAACGCTTCTCGTCCACGATCAGCTGTCACTCCCTCGCGATACTTGACATGGACCGGCAGTGTGACGTACCCCGGCGACGAACGGGTCCACCCGGGGCTCTCACTGCAGGTCCTCGTATATCCTCTCGACCGTAGAGGGCAACCACCTGCCCTTCCCCCAGGCCTCGAACTCGGGGAACTCGATCTCCTCCTGCACCTGGGCCAGCGACAGGCCGCGGTCCCTCAGTTCCCTCACCCGCGATATCACCACGGTGAAGTAATCCCTGAGGGTCTCCATGTTGTCGCAGCCGCTGCGGATCCGCCCGTGCCCGGGCACCGTGAGAGAAATCGGCCTCTCCTTCAGTTCGGACAGAACCCGCATCCAGTTCTCGATATCTGCGTTGCGGGCGACGGGGTGACAGCCCTCAAAGAGCACGTCTCCGGCAAACAGAATGCGCTCCCCGGCCAGGTATACCACCAGGTCGCCGGGCGTGTGTGTGTGCCCGACGGGAACGAGCTCCAGCGCCCGCCCGCCCAGGTGAACGGTGAGCCCGGTCGAGGTGGTGATCCCCGGCAGAAGTGCCCTCTCCGGGACGTCGGGGCCGGGCAGGGCGCCACCCGCGTCAGCCGCCGCCACCCTCGACCTGAGGTCGTCGGCGTCTGAGGCGAGAATGCGCCGACAGGCCTCGGTGGCGAGGATTACCGTCCCCCCGGGACTGAACAGGGCATTGCCCGAGGCGTGGTCGAAGTTGTCGTGGGTGTTAATGAGGTACCGCACGGGAGCATCGGTGACGCTCCTGATCATGCGCTGCACATCCCCCCAGCGGCGTATGTCGCAGTCGATCAGGGCCGCCCCGTCCTCGCCGACAATGAGCCCGAAATTGCTGTCTCCGTCCGGATGACCGATTTCCGTCAGTATGGCGTAAACACCGTCAGTCAATCGTCGTATTTCCATGCTTTCACCCCCTGTTGTCACGATATCTGCATCACCGCTGCGACTCAACCTGACCCTCGCGCCCCGCCGACAGCCCCCGGCTGCTTCAGGCTGTGATCGAATCCGTGCGACACCACCCGCTGGTGCAGGAAGGCCAGTGCCAATACCAGGAAGCCCGCATTGGCCCAGAAGCCGTAGGCCAGGCCGGCAGCCGACACCACCACGCCCATCAGCGCGGGGTTTATCACGTGCGCCACGCGGTTGGCCAGCAACCGAAGACCCATGGCGCTGCCGCGCTGGGCGTCAGAGACGGCATTGGCGATGAGAGTGAGCGACATGGGCTGGTTCAGACCACAGGCGAGCCCCATGGCCATCGACACGGCACCCAAACCCCAGACGCTGGTGAATAGCGGAATGACTGCAATGGAGGTTATGCCCAGCATCAGCGACCCCATCAGCACGCCGCGCCGGGTCAACAATCTGACCAGCACGGGTAGCATGGGGCGGACGGCCAGGCTCGCCAGGCCGGCCACGGAAGTGACCATCCCGATCTGGACCCCGGTCATGCCGACCGACTCCAGCCAGACGGGAAAGAATGACTGCTTGGCGCTGGTCACGAAGAGCGAGATGAAGCTGCCGGTGATGACCACCTGCATCCCGCCGTTGCGGAGCAGGGCCAAGCCCGTCAGAAGAGTGGACTTCGAGTCCGCCTCCTCACCGCCCCGGCCCGACTGTGCACTTTCCCCCGCGCCGCCACTCGCCCTCCGGGTGGCCGGCAGCAGGATTATGAGAAGCAGCGTCACCGCGGATCCCAGCAGGCTGGCCAGGAAGACGCCGTGGAAGCCGCTGATGTCCAGCAGCCACCCGCCCAGCAGCGGGCCACTGAGCTGGCCGAGGCCGGTGCCGAACCCGAAGATGCCCAGATTGCGGTCGCGCTCGCTGTCCGTGCCTATTTGGATCACCGTGGCCTGGGCGCGCATCCACAGCACGGTGTGTCCCATCCCCATGAGCAGCTGGCCTCCCGCCAGGACCACGAGGTTGCCCGCCGCCAGGTAGAACACCGAACCGAC
>JAWOBW010000130.1:0-4086 GCA_046484105.1 Bacillota bacterium | reverse complement strand
CTCGATTTTCCCGCCGAGCGTACTCCTTCTTCCGAGCCCTGCACCTCTTGCTCCTCCTCTCACCTGTGTGGAGGGGGCTGCCCCTGCGTGAAGCTGCACCGCGGCGTCAATCTCGACGATCCGGATCCGGATCTGGCCTGTGTTTGCGGCGGCTGAGGGTCGATGCCGACCATCCGGATAGAGCATTTCCCACCTGGATTCATGGCTCAATCGGCGATATCCGTCTCTACGGGGCAGGATTGACTGCTTTGCCCGGCCAAATTCATTAACTGTTGAGGTATCTACCATTCTGAGGAGGGACTGCCATGTTGTGTGTCTCGCCTGGCGACATGCTGGAGGAGATGGCCCGCACCTTTGCCGAGAAGGTGCCGGGGGACTACGAGATGACCGCCGTCTTCGCCGTCGATACCGGGGACGAGGATCCCTTTCAGTGGCACATCAGATGCAGCGGGGATGAGGTGCACTGGGATCTGGGTCGGATCGAGGATCCCGACACTATCTTCACCCTCAGCGAGGCGACCTTGAGAGATCTGTATGACGGAAGGTGGAGCGGGCTGACCGCGGCCGGCCGTGCCCACGTGGCGGATCCGGCACCACTGGACTTTACCCTTCCCCCGGGTGTCAATCCGCTGGAGGCGATGCGCCGGGGGTACTTCTTCATCACTCACTTCTTCAGCACCGACAATCAAGGGCCGGGTGGAGGAGGCCATCGACTGCCTAGATTGCCGCCCGGCCGAGCTGGAGACGGAGAGAGACCAGCCCGGTCTCGCAACTGTCCGCGGGTACTGCCATGTGATACAGAGGCCGCAGGAGATGTGTGAGGAGGCCTCGTACAGCATCCTTGCGGCCGGGTTCGCTCCGGAGTTGGGCCTGATTGGGGAGGCGCTGTCGGGGGCAGAGGAACGCGACGCCCGGGTATACGTCCTTCAGTTCGGTCGTGAGGACCTGCGACTGCGGAATCAGTTCCTCCACCGCGTCAGCTCCCTGCAGGAGCGCCAGGTGCTGCGGTAAGGGACGCTGGTTCGCCGTCCTCCGGGATGTGGAGGAGGTCCTGATGGTCGGAGTGCGCGCAACACCTCCACCTCAGCCCTATGGACGGAGCATACTGGGGTAATCATGCCCCTGGCAATGTGGATTCAGCACGACACAGGGGTCCGCGGCATGGCCGGTGAGGTCGATCCCGAATCGGCTGCCCGGCTGTCCTCCAGGATGAACGAACGGCTCGCCGGGCCGTGGCAGCTGGGTCTGGATACGTGCGAATCTGACAGGGATCACCTTACCGATGTCACGTGAGGCTGCTTCCGGGACAGTCACCCACCGCCCGCGTTATGGTGTTTTGGTGGCTGCGCGGCCGTCGGCGCGAAGGATTCGCCGCCCTGAGGGCGAAGCGATAGGGGTGACCGTGGGGAGGAGAGGATGACGAGGTGCCCGAGATTCTGATTGTCTACCACTCACTGTCGGGCAATACCGAGGAGGCCGCGATGTGCGTTGCCGAGGGTGCGGGTGGTGTTCAGGACGCTGTGGTGGTGGTCAAACCGGCCAGCGAGGCTGGTCCCGAGGATCTTATGTCGTGTGATGGAATAGCCATAGGCACGCCAGACTACTTCAGCTACATGGCGGGGATGGTGAAGGACTTCTTCGATCGCGCCTACTACCCAACGAGGGGTAAAGTCGACGGGAAACCCTGCATTGCCTTCGTCAGCCACGGAGGGGGAGGTAGAGCAGACGCCAGCGTGGAGGCCATGTGCAAGAGTTTCAGGTTCCGTATGCTTGCTCCGCCGGTTTCGGTGGTCAAGAGTCCAGATCAGAGGGAGAGGGAAGAGCTGAGAGACGCAGGTCGCCTGCTGGCGCGGGCGTGCGTTGAGGCGGCGGAGGCAGGAGAGCAATGGCGAAGCTAAAGCAGGAGGTGAGAGGATGAACGAGGGCGGCTATCTGACCATTGAGGAGATGATCAGCATACCACGGCTCTCAGAGCCGGCCGTCAGCGAAGACGGAAGCCGGGTCGCATGGGTCAGGAGGGAACCCCACTGGGATGGCGACGAGTACCGCAAGCATGTCTGCGTGTACGACAGCACTGCGGGTATCACGTCCGTCGTCGCCGGCGGCGAGGTCCAGAGCAGTGCCCCTGGCTGGTCATCCCGGGGAGATCTGGCACAGTTGAGCCGGGTCGGAGATGACGAGGACAGTGTGGAGCAGGTCTTTGTCGTCCGCGAGGGAGACAGATTCCAGGTGACTCACATCCCTACCGGGGTCGTCGCTCACCGTTGGGCTCCCGACGGGCGGGGTCTTTTCTACCTGGCGCCTGATCCTGACCAGGACAGGGCCCTGAAGAGGCGCAGAGAGCGGTATGGGGACTTCGAATACCTGGGGTGCGACGGCGTGTGGAACCGCCTGTTCTACCTAGACGTGGAGCGGGGGAGAAGTAGAAGTGCGGCCCCGGCTGACCGTCCCCCAGACCTGCGGGAGGGGGAGGATGATGATCCGGCTACTCCCCTGACGGCTGGCAGTCGGTGGCACATACTGGATTTTGACGTGACATCCGACGGCGGGACCGTGGCCTTCACTGCCGTTCCCACCCCCGATTTCCCGGGCAATGCAGATCAGGCGGGTCTGTTTCTGCTGGATGTCCCCAGCGGAGAAATCACCCGCCTGGAGACAGAGCAGGTCCCCCAGGGATACGTGAGGCCGCTGCTTTCACCGGACGGGACGCAACTGTGCTACGGCGTTGCGGTCGCCGAAGGGAAGATGTTCAACACGGTGACGGTGGAGATCCTGGAGCTGGATTCGGGGGAGAGGGGGCGGCCCCTGGCGCACATCGATGAATCCATCCGCCCCGTGTGCTGGACCGAGCGTGGTCTGGTCTTTACCTGGCAGGAGCGTACCGACTGGTATGTCGGCATGCTGCGAGGGGACGGCGAGGTGATCCGCCTGGCGGCTGATCCGGGCACGGTGACCATGGAGGCATCGGTCAGTTTCGACGGCCAACATCTGGCTACGATCACCGCGTCATCGGAGCGCCCCTTCGAGGTGTTCCTCGATGGGGCGGCGGTGACGGACCAGTATCGGCACTACCGAAACAGGACCGTCAGCCAGCGGGAGGTTATCCGCTGGAAGAGCCATGACGGGACGCAGGTGGAGGGAATCCTGGTCACCGCCCCCGACCTGGACCGCGGCGTGCGTCACCCGCTCCTGGTCCTGGTGCACGGTGGGCCCACCTGGGCCGCCTTCGCAGTGCCCACTCACGATTTGTACTACCCCTACGAGGAGTTCGTCGAGCGGGGATTTATCATCGTGGATGTCAACTACCGCGGCAGCTCCGGCTACGGGGATGCCTTCCGCAAGCTCAACTACCGCAATCTGGGACTGGGAGATTTTGATGACGTGATCTCCGGTGTGGATGCCCTGGTTGAAGGGGGGCTGGCCGACCCCGGAAGGGTGGGCATCATGGGCTGGAGCCAGGGGGGATACATCTCAGCCATGTGCTGCACGTATACCGACCGGTTCGCCGCGGCGTCGGTGGGGGCCGGTATCAGCAACTGGTACACTTACTACAACAACACTGACATACCCGTGTTCACCCGCCACTACCTGGGTGACACGCCCTGGAACGATCCGGAGATCTACGCCCGAACGTCACCCATCACCTACATACACGGCGCACGCACTCCCACCCTGATTCAGCATGGAGACAGAGATGCCAGGGTGCCCTTTGCCAATGCTCGCGAGCTGCACCGGGGTTTGAAGGATGCGGGGGTGGACGCGGTCCTGGTTGCCTTCCGGGGAATGGGGCATGGTCCGAACGTCCCCGGGATGAACCGGGCGATCATGAAGCAGAACTACGCGTGGTTCTGTCATCACCTTCTGGGTGACACAATGGACGACTTGTGGCTCGAGGTCGAGGATGAGGGGCAGGGTGGGAGCTGACAGGGCAACACGAAACCGGCTGGACCGTACGGCCCAGCCGGCAGCCGGCTCATGTTATCCGTTATGTCTACTTGAATCGGCGACTAAAACAGCGGGGAACCAGGTCCCAGCTTCTTCACGTTGACTGCCTGAAGACCCTTGGGGGTCTCGACTACGTCAAAA
>JAWOBW010000134.1:0-2646 GCA_046484105.1 Bacillota bacterium | reverse complement strand
ACGTCGAGTGTGGACGTGGAGACCGAGCACCTGATACAGGACGCCCTGGACAATCTGATGGAGGGACGAACCAGCTTCGTCATTGCGCAGCGTCTCTCTTCCATCCGCAATGCCGACCAGATAATCGTGCTGGACCGGGGCGAGGTGGTGCAGAGGGGTGACCACGAGACGCTGCTGCGAGAGCCGGGCATCTATCACGAGATCTACCAGCTGCAGTCGAAGGGACAGGACGAACTGTCGGAGGAGCTGTTCGAGAGGGCCAGGAAGCGGGCACTGGACGGCGTCCAGGACAAGGTTGGGGGGGGCTAGCTGTGGGACACATGCACATGCACGGCGCGATGCGCGATGACGACCTGAAGCCCTTCGATCCGCAGACCTTTAGGCGGCTGGTCGCCTACGTGTTTCCCTACAAGTGGTATGTCGTGCTGTCAATCACTGCCCTGCTATTCTCCTCGCTGGCGGCGCAGGTGGGACCCTACGTTATGGGTCGGGCCATAGACGAGTTCATCAATCCCCAGGTCACCGGGGACCTCCCGCTGTCGCAGCGGATCAGCGGCCTGAACCTGTACATTCTGGTCTTCGTCGGCTCCCTGGTGGTGACCTGGCTGGCCGGGTTTGCCCAGACATACTCCATGAGCCTGGCCGCCCAGAACGCCATATACGATATCCGCAAGCAGCTGTTCGGCCACATGCAGAGGCTGGGACTGCGGTGGTTTGACGCCAGGCCACTGGGAGTGATCATGTCCAGGGTCACCAACGACATTCAGACCCTGGATGAGCTGCTCTCGGCCGGACTGGCCACGGTGATCGGCGACGTGGTCCGCATCGGGGTAATTGTCACCATAATGATCTCGATGAACGTGCGGCTGGCCCTGGCTACCTTTGTCATCATACCGCCCCTGGCGGTGATGATGTTCGTATTCCGGCCCCGCATACTGCGGGCGCACCGGAAGGTCAGGACCCGGGTGGCGCAGATCAACGCCAACCTCCAGGAGAGCATATCGGGCGTGCGGGTGACCAAGTCCTTCTCCCGCGAGGAGGAGAACTTCGAGGAGTTCGAGGGCCGCAACTACAACAATTTCGAGGCCACCATCAATGCAGAACGAATCATGGCCGTCTTCCAGCCGGTGGTGATGGTCATCGGGGCCTGCGCCACGGCCATCGTGCTGTGGTACGGCGGCACCATCATCATGCGGGAAACCGTGGCGGGCATTCAGAATGGGACCATGGGACCGGGGGTGCTGGCCGCCTTCCTGGTCTACGTCGAGCGCTTCAACCACCCGCTGCGGGAGCTCAGTTCCTTCTACACCCAGATGCAGTCGGCCATGGCTGCCAGCGAGAAGATTTTCGCGGTGATGGACGAGGAGCCGGAGATCAGGGATAAGCCGTCGGCGATCGAGATGCCTCGCATAGAGGGAGAGGTCCGCTACGACGGGGTTACATTCGCGTACGATGATGAGGACTATGTACTGCGGGACATCAATCTCGAGATCCAGCCCGGGCAGAGGATCGCCTTCGTGGGCCACACCGGGGCGGGCAAGACTACCATGATCAATCTTCTGTGCCGCTTCTACGATCCACAGCACGGACGCGTGTTGATTGACGGGCGCGATGTCAGAGATGTCACCGCCCGCTCGCTGCGGGAGCAGATGGGCCTGGTCCTTCAGGACACCTTCCTGTTCAGGGGTACGGTGAGGGAGAACATCCGCTATGGCAAGCTGGATGCAACCGAGGAGGAGATCATCGCGGCGGCCCGGGCAGTCAACGCCCACCAGTTCGTCGTGGAGATGGATGACGGATATGACACCATGATAGAGGAGAGAGGGGGCAACCTGTCCACCGGTCAGAGGCAGCTGATATCCTTTGCCCGCGCCCTCCTGCGCGACCCCAGGATCCTGATCCTGGACGAGGCGACCTCGAGCGTGGACGCCTACACTGAGTTGATCATTCAGGACGCCCTCGAGACCCTGTTGAAGGGCAGGACCTCCTTCATAATTGCGCACCGGCTGTCCACCATCAGAAATTCGGACCTGATCGTGGTGCTCCAGGAGGGTCGCCAGGTCGAACAGGGCACTCACGACGAGCTGCTGCGCAGGGGCAGCCACTACACCAGCCTGTACCAGATGCAGTTTGCCCGGCAGGGCGAGGATACGGCGTAGGGTGAGTGAGTCAGATTCTCATTTCCGGGCGGGCGGATACCTGGGCCCGCCCACTCGCTGCACCTGGCATTTATACCCAATACCCCGTATAATGGGCAGTGACGGGCCCCTGCAGAAGTGATTGACGGCGCATCGTGCGCCCCCGTTACTCTCATGAACCCTTTGCGTCCGTCGTCGGGATGTGATTGACTTGATACCGGTTCTGAGTTAGCTTGCAGAAGCAGTTGTGCTGGTCCCAATAGGGTGACTCCACAGTCGAGGTGATCGTTTTGGCGGATACTCTCCTGATCGTTGAATCTCCTGCAAAGGCACAGACTATAGAGAGATACCTGGGTGGAACCTACCGGGTCGCGGCCTCGATGGGCCACGTCCGCGACCTGCCCAAGAGTAAACTGGGAATCGACGTCGAGGACGGCTTCACTCCCAAGTACATCACCATTCGCGGAAAGGGAAAAGTACTGAAGGACCTGCGCAAGCTGGTAAGCTC
>JAWOBW010000042.1:0-2569 GCA_046484105.1 Bacillota bacterium | reverse complement strand
GATCGGCCCCGATCATGCGGAAGAATGGTCCGACCATGGGCAGCGAGCCGGCGTAGAGGGAAACGGTGGGGAAGACATATACTGCCGACAGGGCCAGGATCAGCACTGCGGCCAGGTAACCGGCCAGGGCCCAGCGGGGACGCCTCAGCCACCCGGAGGGTTCCCGACCACCCGGTCCCTCCGCGCCCGGTGCCTCACCCGCCCCGCTCAGTCGGACGGCCCGGCGCCAGTGCCGCCGCGTACTCTCCGGCACTTCCCGCTCCGCCAGCAGGTCCCTGAATCCCTCCAACCTCTGCTTCACCTCGCGCATATCCCTGTTCTCACTCACTGGCAGCACCTCCTGTCTCCGAAGCCCCGGCTGAAACACCGAGTACCGTCCGGAGCTGTTTCAGAGCATGATGCAGGCGAGACTTCACGGTCCCCTCGGGAACACCGAGCACCTGTGCGACCTCAGCCACCGACATGTCCTCCAGGTATCGGAGGACGACAGCGGTGCGGTGCTTCTCGCTCAGCCGGCAAAGCGCCGACCTCACGTCCTGATAGTCAGCCCAGCGGGAATCGCCCGGGAAGAAATCCCCGCCCTCCCGGCCTGCGGCCGCCGGGTGATCGCCGATCGGCACCACCCTGCTTCGCCCGCGCTCGAGCGCGTAGCAGGCATTGATCATGATGCGAGTCGCCCAGGTGTAGAAGTGTGCGGGTTGCCGCAGACCCGGCAGCGCCTCGAGCACAGAAAGTGCCGCATCGGCCAGGCCTCATCTGCATCCCGGGGGTTGCCGGTGATCGACAGCCCCATGCGATACAGCGCCCGTTCGGCGCTGCCGAACAGGGTCTCAAAGGCGTCCATATCGCCCCGAACCGAGGCGCTCACCAGCTCTTTCAGCCGGTGAGGTGGCAGCTTCTCCGGCCCGCGATGTTCCCGATCCATGGATATCAACTCCTCGACTTGACTCCCTCCTGCACTGATTAGATGAGCCAGGCGGTGCTGAGGTTCAAATGAGTTTCCTCCCGTCTCAATGGTATCAGGTCAACCCGGGAGGTGGGACCGCCGGGGAATGGGAAATCGCGGGCCATCTGGCCTCCTTTCTGAAGAGCCGGATGACGAATCGCGGGAAGGTCTCGGCTGGCGCGGGGCGAATAGGTGACCAGTTCACTGAAACGGAGGATGAGCAACTTGACGGACTCTACTTCTTTGGCCCAGGCGTCGAAAGAGGTGGACCAGCTGCTGGCCGACTGGAACCGGTCCGACTGCCCCGGAGCTGCCGTTCTGGTCACACTGGGTGGAGACGTCGTCCACCGGGGCGGCTATGGCTGCGCCCAGCTCGAATATGACATTCCCATCACCCCCTCGACCATCTTTCACGTGGCCTCGGTCTCCAAGCAGTTCACCGCCCTCGCGGTCGCCATGTTGGCCGATGAGGGACGCATCTCCATCGACGACGATATCAGGGATTACTTCCCGGAGATGGTCGATTTCGGCCCCACCATCACCATTCGCCACATGGCACATCACGCCAGCGGGCTGCGGGACCAGTGGGAGCTACTGCGGCTGGCAGGGTGGAGGATGGATGACGTCATAACGACAGAGCACATAATGAAGATGGTCAGGCGCCAGCGGGAACTCAACTTCCATCCCGGGGATGAACACCTCTACTGCAACACCGGCTACACGCTGATGGCGGAGCTGGTCGCCCGGGTGACCGGGATGTCCTTCCGAGACTATACCCACTCCCGTATCTTCGCCCCGCTGGGCATGGAATCCACCCACTTTCACTGCGACCACCAGGAGATCGTGAGGAACCGGGCCTACTCCTACTCCCCCCGCCACGGGGGCGGCTTCCGAAAGAGCGTCCTCAACTACGCCAATGCCGGGGCGACGAGCCTGTTCACCACCGTCGAGGACCTGGCCCGGTGGCTCCTCAACTTCGACAGTGAGGAGGTCGGAGGTCGAGAAGTCATGAGACAGATGCACCAGCGTCTCGTGCTCAACGACGGCCGGACCATACCCTACGCCTTCGGCCTAGCTTTCTCCGAGCACCGTGGGGCCCGACTCATCGGTCACAGCGGTGCCGACGCGGGCTTTCGCAGCTACTGCGGGCGCTTCCCCGACTTCGGGTTGGGAATCGCCGTCCTCAGCAACCTGTCGACGTTCAACCCGCAGGTGACGGCCCTCGAAATAGCCGGGATCTACCTTGAAGACCGGCTCGAGGAGGAGGAGAAACCGACCTTTGACGATCCTCCCGGAGAGGCGGGTCTGCGGGCCTGCGAGGGTACGTACCTGCTGGGACCGCTCGGGTTCATCGAGATCGAGCGAGAGGCGGATCATCTGGTCCTCCGTCGAGCCGGGGCGCCCACCTCAAGTCTGATTCCCGAGGGAGACCTCAGATTCCGGGCCGACCCGGGAAAGCAGGTGATCGAATTCGACCGCGATCCCGGCAGCCGCATCAGCTCCCTGAGCATGCTGGGGCCGGGACACACCATGACCGCCGACAGATTCGAACCGAGGTCCCTGGGCCGCGAGCAGCTGGCGGATTTCTGCGGTGACTATTACAGCCAGGAGCTGGGGACTGCG
>JAWOBW010000307.1:0-7268 GCA_046484105.1 Bacillota bacterium | reverse complement strand
AATCAGACCTGCAGTGAGCGCTCTCTTCATCATCATCTCCTCCTCATCCTCACTCGCAAATGACTTCCCCTGCACTTGAGTATACGCACCGGGCGCGTCGTTTCTGGGGGTCGGGTTGAAACTGCTGGTCACTACCGGGGTCGTCTTCCGGGGGACGGTCGGGGCGAGTGTCCGGGCGTCTCGGATTCAGGTGCGTTCTCTGATCCCCGTTCGCCGGGCTCCGGGGACCCGGGGGAGGAATCCTCCTCGTCACCGGACGAAGGCTGCCCGGACCCCTGTTGATGAGTTTCCTCGCGCTGGGCCCCTCCGGGAGGCGCCAGGTCGCGGGGCGCGACCCCGGCGCGTCTGAAGAGCTGACCGAGCGGAAGATCCCGCAGCGCCTCGGCCGGCAGCTCGATCTCCATTTCCTCCAGGTGCAGCCTCAGAGCCTCCCGCCCGACGCTGAGGCCGTTGGCGCGCGCCTGCACCGCCACCTGTTCGCCCACTGAGTTGACTCCCAGGGCGAAGGCAATCCCGCGCTGCACCAGGGCTTCGCTCACGGCTTCCTTTATCTCTCCCAGGTCGAGGTTGACTTCCCCTTCATCAGCGGCCGGATAGGCGGTGGCCAGGATCACGTGCTCGGCACCCGGCTGAAGATAGCCCAGGTCCACCGCCGCTCGCACCAGGAAGGAACAGGCCTCGGAAGCACTCCCGGGCCGTCTCGGGAGGACATCCAGGAGGGCCTCAGCCTCCTCGTTGTGAGCGACGGCGCCGATCACACGGGCGCCGGAGTCCAGGGAAAGTACCAGCTGCGGGTTTATCTCCATCTCGAGATAGGCGACGGCAGTGGGGGAGAAAAAGCCGCCCAGGACGTAGAAGCCGATCAGGAGGACGGCGGCGATTCCGGCGGCGAACGCAGCCGCCGCACTGAGTCTCGACCGGCCCGGAAGGACAATTACCTCCCCGGGGGCCGGCCTCGGGGTTCCCGCCGACAGAGTGACCGAGCGGAAGTGGCGATTCTCAGTCATGACATATACCCGGTCTCCCTGCACTCTGATCACAATGGCCCTGCGACCGCTCATTGCGTGCCCTCCTCTTCCTCCAGGGGTATGTGCGGTATGCCCGCGAAGGATCGCAGGTGTTCGAATTGGGGAACAGCTGCGATCAGTGCCAGGGCGATTATGTATCGCCTGCCCCTGGAGAGAGTCTTGCGATTCACATTCGCTCGCCTGGACAGCTCCACCAGCGGCAGCTGTCTCCGGCGCAGAAGATGCTCCATCATCTGCCGATCCCGGGCCAGGACCTCGGCCGCCTCCGTCAACCTGGCCCTCCGGCCGGCGTGCCGGGGCGATGCCCGGGTCAGATCCTCCAGCGTCATGTCGAAGTCCTCAAGATACCGTTCAAAGGCCTCCATCTCCAGCTGGCTGTCGCTGGCACGTTCTATGTCGCGATACCTTCTCATCGCCTCGCGGGCGGCCAGCGGATGAGTTTCCCACTCCCGGTCGGGCAGCTGCTCGTCCAGCGAGATCACCTCGCCGGAGCGTTCCCGGCGCCAGTAGTCAGCCAGCCTGCTCTGCACCACCAGCCTGACGAAGGAGTGAAAGGATGCGCCCCTCTCCGGGTCAAACCGGTCGATCGCCTCGTTGAGAGCGATCAGCCCTATGCTCAACTCATCGTCGCTGTCCCAGCTGAGTTCCCGCCGGCACAGCCCGCTGACCACTCGATGCACGAAGCACCTGGAGCGGCGGATGACCCTCTCCCTCGCGTCGCCGTCGCCCATCTGGGCCCTTCTCAGGTCCTCTGTGAGCTCCCTCACGGGCCCCACACTCCCGACGGGGGAGGTTGTGGGACAGGCGGCCCCTCCCTTATGGGTTTCGGCTCGAAGGAGACGGGCGTCATTTGACCCTCCCTCACTATCCAATACGCAGGCGGCGATCGTTTTCTGGGGGTCCGAATGCAGACCAGGACTATGCGTCGAAAGCTCACCCCGGAGAGCCGGGGCAACCCGCCCGACTACCCGGCGACTTCTCAGTGCCCGGTCCCCGCTGTTCTCTCTCTGATGATTTCGATTCGGTTCGCCCTTATCCTCCACGAGGGCAGCCCCCGCACCCCGACATTCCCGGCGACACCGGGAAGTACGAGGGAGGCCCGAGGCGCGGCAGCCTGCGGCTGTCTTCACCGGGAAGGCGATGTTCACACCCCGGGGCGGGGCGAAGGGGGGCGGGCGAGGCGCGACCGATCAGGTCCGGCCTCACTTTCTCAGTCTGGGATCCAGGGCATCCCTGAGACCGTCGCCGAGCAGGTTGAAGGCCAGCACTGTCACCAGAATCATGAGACCGGGAAAGACGGCCATCCACGGGGCGAGCCACAGGTAGTTCTGAGCGTCGGAGAGCATGTTGCCCCAGCTGGGAACCGGCGGCTGGATGCCCACTCCCAGGAAGCTGAGAATCGATTCGGTGATGATGGCCTGGCCCACCATCAGGGTGGCATTCACCAGCAAGGGGCCCATGGCATTCGGAAGGACGTGGCGTATGATGATCACCCGCGAGGGCGCCCCAACCGCCCTGGCCGCCTCCACGAAGTCCTGCTCGCGCAGCTGGAGAAACTCTCCCCTGACAATCCTGGCAGGGCGCATCCAGGCGGTGATGCCGATGGCCACCACCATGACTACAGTGGTCGGCGGCACAATGGCCACCAACATCAGCAGAAGAAACAGGGGGAGTATGCACAGGGCGATGACCACCAGGCGCATGAGGAAGTTGTCCAGGATCCCCCCGTAGAAGCCGGCCAGGGCCCCCACGGCGCTGCCGAGGATCATGGCCACGCCCATGGCCAGAAACCCGACGGTCAGGGAGATGCGGCTAGCGTAGATGATCCTGGAGAGTACACAGGCCCCGGTGGAATCCGTGCCGAGGAGATATTCCACCGACGGCGGCTGCAGAAGCATCTGGTAGTTGTACTGCCGGTAGCCCCACGGGGCGATGTGCGGGGCAAAGACGGCCACGATGACGAGGATGATGATGATGCCGGCCCCGGCCATGGCCAGGCGATGCCTGGCAAAACGTCTCAGCGTCGCCCTCAGGGTGCCGGCAGTCACCGAAGCCTCCCGCGATGCGTCGCCGGAATCCGAGATCGTCATTTCGACTCTCCTCCATTCATCTGGCGGCCCGGCCCGACGCCACCGGCGGCCTCAATCGTAGCGAATGCGCGGGTCCAGCACCGCGTAAAGGAAGTCGGCCAGGAGATTGAAGGCTATGACCAACAGCGCGGTGATCACCAGAATGCCCATGAGCACCGGGTAATCTCTCTTGATCACAGATCCCCAGTACAGCCGTCCCATGCCCGGCCAGGCAAAGATGGCCTCCGTCACCACCGCACCCGAGAACAGGAAGCGCCCCTCCAGTGCGATGACCGTCACCACCGGTATGATGGCATTTCGCAGGGCATGCTTGTAGATGACCGTGCGCTCGGCCAGTCCCTTGCTCCTGGCGGTGACTATGTAATCGGAGCGGATGACCTCAAGCATGCTGGAACGCATGAAGCGACTCCAGCCCGCGATCGAATACAGGGCTAGTACGACCGTAGGCAGCACCATGTACTGGATCATGTCCCACAGGTTTGCCCCGGATGGCGGCATCCTGCCTCCCGAGGGAAACCATCCCAGGTTGACGGAGAAGATTATGATCAGGATTATGCCGAACCAGAATGTGGGCATGGATATGCCCAGGTAAGCCAGCACAGTGGTGACATAGTCCATGAGCGAATACTGGCGCAGGGCCGCGGTTATGCCCAGGGGAATGGCGATCACTATGGCCAACACGTAGGCCGCCCCCAGCAGCTGGAAGGTGGCGGGAAGACGCCCCCGTATGCGAAATGAGACTGGGCGGCCGTCGGCGAAGCTGTTCCCCAGGTCGCCCCGCATCACTCGTCCCAGCCAAGACAGGTAGCGGGTGTGCACCGGGTCATCGAGACCGTATGCCGCCCTCATCCGCGCCAGCTGTTCCTCGGTGATGTTGGGGTCGTTGGTGTACATGGCCATGGGCCCCCCGGGCAGGTAGTGCATGAGGGCAAACAAGAGGACGCTGATTCCGATGAGCAGGGGGATCATCTGCAGGAGGCGCCTGATCACGTACGTGTGCAAGGCTCAGATAGCTCCTCTCCGGAGGACGGACGGGAGGCGTGGCCGCCCCCCGTCCGTGACGTACTCCGAACCCTATTCGATGAGTTCCCATTCCTCCACATTCCAGGTCCACACCGACCAGGGGGTCGGCGCAAAGCCCCGGACGCCGCGGACTGCATTGGCCTCCCAGGGCGTATACAGATACAAAACGGGAGCCTCGTCCCTGAGAATGGAGGCCAGCTCACTGAAGAGAGGCATCCGCTCATCGGGATCCACCATGACGCTGACCTGATCCAGGAGCTGGTCGACGGCCGGATTGACGTAGCCGCCCCGATTGCCGACCTGAGACTCCACCATCCGCGAATGGAACAACCGGTCCAGCCCAACTGCGGGGTCCCAGGTGGCGGCGGTCTGGTACTGGGCCATGTCCCAGCCCCCGTCGGGTCCGGTCAGCTGCCCGGGGAACAGGGTGCCAAAGAAGGTGGCGCCGTCCACATTCCTGATCACCAGCTCGACCCCAACCTGGCCGCACAGATCCTGCACTATGCGCTGAGTCTGCTCACGCCAGGGATTCCCCGCCGTGGTCGAGTAGACCAGCTGCAGAACCTCGCCGTCCCTCGTCCGACGCCCGTCGGCTCCTTCCACCCATCCCGCCTCTTCCAGCAGCTCGGCCGCCTTTTCCAGGTCATGAGGATAGTGGGGAAGCTCATCGCAGTGAGCCCAGGAGCCCTGGGGAATGGGAGAGTTCTGCGTCACGGCACAGCCGCTCCACACGGAGTCGATGAGCAGTTCCTGGTCCACCGCGTAGTTGAGGGCCTGTCGCACCCGCACGTCCTCGAGCATGGGGTTGCGCAGGTTGAGGGTGGCGTGCTCCCACCAAACTGGCACGTCCATCCAGGCGAGTTCAGTGTCGGGGTCGGCCTCGAGGGTGGGCACGTGCGTGACGGGAGCGTAGTACCAGATGTTTATGTCTCCCCTCAGTATGGCCACCAGCAAAGCATTCTGATCCTCAATGACGCGGAACACAATCTCGTCTACCCCGGCGGGCGTTCCAAAGTACTCCGGATCCCTCACCACGCGTATGTGATCACCTGCGACCCACTCCTTGAAGGTGAAGGGGCCCAGTGTGACCTCGGGCTCCACGTTCATGGGCGATTCCATGATCTCCTCGGGGGGAACATCCTCCCACACGTGCTTCGGAATGATGGTCGGATCCGCCCACACGGAGAGGAACCCCGGATACACATCCTCGAGGTGAAACACCACCGTGTATTCGTCGGGAGTGTCGATCGACTCGATCATATCGAACCCCACCACAGTGCGAGCCACCACATCCGGATGCATGATCATCTCCCAGGAGAACATCACATCGGCGGAGGTGAACGGGGTTCCGTCGGACCAGGTGACATCCTCCCTCAGGGGGACAGTGTATGTCAGACCGCCTTCAGTGATCAGTCCATTCTCCACCGTGGGAACAGACTCCGCCACGTGGGGGATGATCGACCCGCCCGGGGTGATCTTGAACAGCCCGGGGAACATCACCTCGTTGACACCCACCTGGAATGTCATGGAGGGAGCGAGAATGGGGTTCAGCACATTGGGTTCCTGCGAGATGCCGTCAACAATGATGCGAATCTCCTCGCCGGGAGCCTCTTCTTCCGCCGGCGCTTCCTCCTCCGCCGCTGGTGTCTCTTCCTCCGCTTCAGGTTGGCAGCCGAACATCACGACGAGACCAATCAACACCAACACCACGAGGGCCCGTCTGAAAGGCAATTGCATGTTCCCCCACATCCTCTCAGTACACTCGATCAACGCGAGCCTTTCAGCAGCTGCGGGATGACGGCAGTCTGATCGCCCGGGTAGTCATCGCTTTCCGCCGGAGGTGCCGCCGGCCGAGCCTGATTCCAGCTGGCACTGAACCCGCGCTCACGACGAAGTGGACGGCGACCGGACGCGCCGCGCAGTGGTATGTCGAACCCAGGCGCAGTCGGGCCGGGACAGCTACCATCTGTGCAGACGCCAGGCGGTCGATGCTCCACACGCAGAGAGCGCGACTGGACGCCACAACGGAGACAGACGTCACCCCTCATCCCCGGGCAAACGCCAGGTGAATCGCTGACTGCGAGACACCCGATCCCGGGCAAAGTGGATCCGGTATGTCAAAGGGTGCGGAAGCGAATCAGGTGAGGCATTCAGAAGGCTTCAAGGAAAGCCCCGACGATGCGGCGAACTTCAGTGTGTGTGCGATGGAGGTTTCCGCGATCCGCACGCTGCCATCTTACCATCGCGACTTACGAGGTCAATGCAGCGCGGGCGGCATCCTACGATTTACAGCATATCTACGGCTGACCGTGTCGACTCATGGAGAAGATGCGGGAGCCCGCGCAGCTTCTGCACCCCGGAAGGCCACGTCGCAGACCCCGCGGTCTGCCCGAGAAGAGTCGGGCAACGGTTAGCCACTGGCGGCCGGTATCGGTCCCGGCAGTGGACGGCCGCCTGTCACTGCCGGTCGCCCCCGCACCCCTGATCCCAGGGCGGGCCGTCGGCGAAGATGCGCACGAAGATCTGGGCGATCCTCGGGTCAAACTGCGTCCCGGCACACCTCTCTATCTCATCGATCGCCTCCCGGTGAGTGATGGCCGGCCGGTATGGCCTGCCACTGGTCATCGCATCATATGCGTCGGCGACCGCAATCACCCTGGCGATGAGGGGAATCTCCTCTCCCTTGATGCCCTGTGGATATCCCTTGCCGTCGTATCTTTCGTGATGGGAGAGTATGGCCCGGGCCACCGGGGCCATCTCCGGCGAGGTCTGCGCGATGCGGAACCCGGCCTCGGGGTGTGTCCTGATCTGCATCCACTCCTCATCAGTCAGCGGCCCCTCCTTGGAGAGGATCTCATCGGGCAGCACCACCTTGCCCAGATCGTGCAGCCTGGCCAACAGGGTGAGATCCGCCAGGTAGTTGTCATCCAGGCCCATCTCCCGGCCCACCGCCACTGCCATTATCTCCAGCCGTTCGGCGTGATCCTCGTTCTCCTGACTCTTCTCGGTGAGGGCATTCATCAGGGACGAGATGAGGGAGCTGCGCACGCTGTCCATCTCCAGCATCTTGTTCCGATACATGCGGTCCTCGGCGTACTTGAGCACCTGGTGTATGTCCTGCCCCGCC
>JAWOBW010000126.1:0-3869 GCA_046484105.1 Bacillota bacterium | reverse complement strand
TCCGCGGCGTAGGCCACGCCGGGCAGGGTGCGGGCGTATTCCTTCACCGCCGGCACATCCACAACCCCGCCGATGTTGATGCCGCAGTGGCAGACGAAGACGCCGATTCTGACCGTCTCCCCGGCCACGTCCATCTCCTCCGGGTACTCCTTCTCCCGGGTGGCCGAGTTGCGAGCGGCGGCCAGGGCGGCTGAAACCTCTCCCGCGGCTGCGCTGGCCTGCATCACCGTCTCGGGGATGTCCTTGGGACCGCTGAAGGCGCCGGAGATGAAGACTCCCGGCTTGGCAGTGGCAACCGGCTCAAAGTCCCTGGTGTCGCAAAACCCGTAGCGGTTGAGGTTGACGCCGGCGATCCCGGCCAGCTGCTCCGCGTCCCGCGGGGGACGCAGGCCGACGGACAGCACCACCATGTCGTACTCCGCGTCGACCACCTCTCCGCTTTCGTCCGCGTAGCGAAGCAGGAGGCCCCCGTCCGGCCCCTCCTTCACCTCGTGCACGCGGGAGCGAACGAACTCTATCTCGTGCTCGGATTTACCCCGCTCGTAGTAGGCCTCGAAGTCCTTGCCGTAGGTGCGCATGTCCATGAAGAAGATGGTGGTGTGCAGGGGCTCGTCGCTGTGCTCCTTGGCGATCTGCGCCTCCTTCACCGCGTACGTGCAGCAGACGGAGGAACAGTAGCCACACCCCACTTGCTCGTCGCGGGAACCGATGCACTGGATCCAGGCTATGCGGTCGGGATGCTTTCCGTCGGAGGGTCTCATCAGGTGCCCGCCGTACGGACCGGAGGCGCTGAGAATGCGCTCGAACTCTATGCTGGTCACCACGTTCGGCGACCGGCGGTACCCGTACTCATACAGGTCCTCGGGATCGAACTCGTCGAATCCGGGACAGAACACCACGGCTCCCACATCGAGATCCAGGTACTCCTCCCGTTGGTCGTGATCGATGGCGTCGGCCTCGCACACCTTCACACACTCCCGGCACTCGGAGCAGACCGCGCAGTCGAGACAGCGCTCCGCCTCGGCCCGCGCCCTCTCCTCGTCGTAGCCGCCGACCACCTCGGCAAAGCTGCAACGCCTCGTCTCCGGGTCCAGCTCGGGAACCTCCAACCGGGAGGCAGGTGGCACACCGGGCGGAAGATCATCCAGGGCCGGATCCGCCGTCGGAAGCTCCTCGCGGTCGGCCTCCAGGTCCTCGCCCGACAGATAGCGCCGGATAGACTCCGCTGCCCTCCTGCCCGCGGCCACGGCCTCTACCGCGATCGATGGCCCGGTCACGGCGTCGCCCCCGGCGAAGACGCCCTCCCTGCTGGTCTGCAGGGTCAGCGGGTTGACATCCACCGTCCAGCCGTCGTGCTCGACCCCGCTTCCGGCCGCCCAGGACAGATCCACGCTCTGGCCTATGCACTCGATGACGGCGTCGACCTCCAGATCGAACTCGGATCCGGGGATGGGTTCGGGCCTTCTCCGGCCGGACTCATCCGGCGCGCCCAGCTGCATGCGGACGCAGGTCACGCCGCTGACCTGGCCGTCCGGGGCGGTGATGCTCACGGGATTGACGAGGAAGTCCATCCTTACCCCTTCCTCCACCGCGCCCGAGACCTCCTCGGGAAGAGCCGGCATTTCTCTCTGGCTCCTGCGGTAGAGGACGCGCACCTCCTCGGCGCCGAGGCGCACCGCGGTGCGGGCCGCGTCCATGGCGACGTTGCCGCCGCCGACCACTGCCACCCGGCGCCCGGCGATCTGTTCGCGGGAAAACTCCTCCAGGTTGACCTCGCGGAGGAAGTCCACGCCCTGCATCACTCCGCGGGCATCCTCGCCGGGGATGTTCATGGCCCGGCCCCGGTGCGCGCCCACGGCGATGTAGGCGGCGCTGAAGCCGTCGCCGAACAGGTTGTCGAGGGTGCGCTCCTCGCCGATGGGGGAGTTGGTCCGAATCTCCACTCCGACGTCTTCGATGGCGGCGATCTCCCCCTGCAGCACATCCCTGGGCAGGCGGTACTCGGGTATGCCCACGGCCAGCATCCCGCCGGCCACCGGCAGGGCCTCGAAGATGGTGGGCCTGTACCCGGCCAGGGCCAGGTAATACGCGCAGGCCAGGCCGGCGGGGCCGGAGCCCACGATAGCCACCCTCTCCTCCCGCGGTTCCTGGCGGGGCGGGTCAGTGTCCTCGTCGCCGGCCGCGTCGGCGGCAAACCTCTTCAGAGCGGCAACGCTAACCGCCTCGTCCAGGGCATTGCGACGGCAGTTGTCCTCGCAGGGATGCACGCAGATCCTGCCCATCACCCCGGGAAGGGGAACAGTCTCCTTGATCAGGGTCAGGGCCTCGGCATACTTGCCCTGGGCAATCAGGGCGATGTATCCCTGGGCGTCGCACCCGGCCGGGCAGTTCAGCTGGCAGAGGCGGTGTTCCCTCTTCTTCTCAATGGTGAAGACGTTCGGCAAGGCCTGGGGAAAGGGCCGGTACACTGCCTTGCGGTCGGCCAGGCACTCGTCGTATTCGCTCAGGGCGTCGACCGGGCACACCTCGGCGCATTCCCCGCAGCCCGTGCACTTGTCCGGGTCGATGTAGCGGGGCTTCTTCCTTATGCGGGCGGTGAAGGCTCCCTCCTCGCCCTCGAGGTCTACCAGTTCCGCGTAGGTGATGTTCTCAATATTGAGGTGCCGGCTGCACTCGACCAGTTTCGGACCGAGGATGCACATGGCACAGTCATTGGTCGGAAAGGTCTTATCCAGCTGGGCCATCACGCCACCGATGGAGGGAGACTTCTCCGTCAGGTACACGTAATAGCCGCTCTCAGCCAGGTCGAGGGCGGTCTGCACTCCGCCGATGCCGCCACCGACCACGAGAACCGAACCAGCCGGATTCTTCCGTACTTCCGCCATCAGCCGCTTTCCCCCCCATCCCTCTCCTGGATCAGCCGGGCCAGCATCTTTTCGAGATCACCGTCCTGCTCCCCGGCCGCGAAGACCTCGCAGACCAGGTCCCTCCTGAGCTGCTGGATCAACCTGTCAACCCGGTCAATGGTCCCGGGCAGTGCAGGTTTGGCGTAACCCTCCTTCACCGCCATGCGCCGCAGAACCCCGATGACATCGGTGAACTTGACATTCTGCGGGCAGTGGGCGTAGCAGTTGTAGCACTGGTTGCACTGCCAGATCAGGTCGGAGGAGAGCAGTTCATCCCGCATTCCCCAGGCGATCATGCGGATCAGCTTGCGCGGGTTGTAGCGCGGCTCGATCTCACTGACGGGACAGCACGCAGTGCACACCCCGCAGGTGAAACAGGCCTGGATGTTCTCCGCCCCGGGCTGCGACGCCACCTCGTATTTGAACGTAGGATCAAGAGCATTCGCATCAATGGCCATTCATTGCACCTCCTAGTTGGAGCCCTGTCTATAATTGCGGGCGCGGCAGCAGCCCGGCCCGTTCGACGATTACCGGAAGCGCCTCTTCCCACATGATCGGCATTATGTGCACACCGTGGACACCCTCGATCTCCCTGACCTGTTGGATGATTTCCACGGTGATGTTGATGCCCTCGTCGCGGGGATCGGAGGCCTTCCTCATCCTGCGTATCAGGGCATCGGGGATGCGCATCCCCGACACGTTGTTCTTCATGTAGCGCAGAGCCCCGGCCGACTTGGGTGGCACCAGCCCCGCCAGGATGTGCACCTTCTCCTGCAAACCGCGGTCCCTGGCCGCCTTCATCCACTCGGCGAAGCGCTCCACGTCGTATATGGCCTGGGTCTGGATGAAATCCGCGCCCGCCTTCACCTTCTTGGCCAGACGGATGACCCGGAACTCGAAGGGATCGGCGAAGGGGTTGGCGGCCGCGCCCACGAAGAAGCGGGGCTCGGCGCCCTCGATGTC